>NZ_JAUBOV010000009.1:0-127573 GCF_036700405.1 Microcoleus sp. T3_D1 | reverse complement strand
ACTCTTTGTGAAACAGGCATCTTGCCTGTGGTTGAGAATTGTGAAACAGGCATCTTGCCTGTTGTTGAGAATGGTACGGGCGGGCAAGATGCCCACCCCACAAGCAGATTCACTCTTTGTGAAACAGGCATCTTGCCTGTGGTTGAGAATTGTGAAACAGGCATCTTGCCTGTTGTTGAGAATGGTACAAGATATCTGTTCGATCGCACAAAGTGCCGCGGCTTCTGCTACACTAGGCGTCCCGACTTGTTCGACTACAATATTTGAAGGATTGGGGACTTCTACGGAACTTAAAATGTCAGCAGCAAAGGTTTTTAACGGCCAGTTTCGGGCTTGACAAAGTTCCAGCAAGCCGACTTCACCTGCTTTAGTGTCTATTGTAGCAATACCTGCGATCGCACTTTCCGCTAAATGATAACCGCGACATACATTTTGAATCGCTGTTTCGATTAATTCTCGCCCTGTTCCGCGTGCACAACCTATCCCTATCCACAACACTCTCGGATGCCACTGAACTTTTGGCAAAACAGATTCCGGCGAAAATCTTCTCTGGGTGAAACTAATCCAAATTCGGGCTTTGATAGTTGAGAGATTTTCCCCCTCCCAATACAAAGAATGTTTTTCTGGCAGACTGTTTTGCCACAAAGTAGAACCAACTTCTTGAATTACTTCGACAGTTTCCCCTCTAGCCATAGCCGCCGCCACTCCAGTCCAGTCACCTTCGCCTCTACTCCAACCGCAGGGAATGTCTAGCATATCTAAAGTAAATTTATCGCTCATTATTCAGTTATCTATTTTGTAGTTTCACTGAGCCCGCAATCTTAAAAAAAACTTAACACTCTGTTTAGTGAAAATTTTGGTATAATTGTAGCACAAACTACAAAAAATCCCACATTTAAGATGGTAGAACTAAATCAGTTACTGTTAGAGCTTGAAAGCAACCTCAAATCGGAAGGAGTGAAAAAAGAATGGAAAGAGCGCCGGTCAAGTTGGGTTAGCGGTGTGGCAGCATCAGTTAACCTGACATATCTAGCAGAATTGCTAGTTGAATGGGAATCAAACTTGCAGGGAGAATCGGTTGATATTCAGTGGCAAGAGCGTCGCAACCGTTGGGTAGAAGAATGTCTGGGAGCATCGATTGTTCAAGAAGTATCAAGTTTATTGCTGGAACTTGAAACCAATATAAATTCGGAAGCTATGGCTGATGAATGGCAGCAGAATCGGGAGAATTGGGTACAGCAAATGCACAAGTTTAACGAGTAGTTTCGAGGAGTCAGAGCCTGTAGATATGCGTTTTCAGGCTCGATAATTTCCTAATGACTAATGACTAATTCTTCATCTTTCTGCCAAACCCCATTCCGAAAAATATCTGCGAGTCCTTCAGCCATTTCCTGCATTTGCTACCGAGAAGGATTGGCTTCCATAATCGTATTTTGACTGAAGGGCGCGACTGCACACATTCCCAAAAATACCTGAGCGACAATCTTCGGATTCATCTTTGGATAAACTTGTTTTTCCATCGCCGTTTCCAAAAAAGCCTCAGCCACATCCCTCATTATAAAAAACCAACACTCTCAATCAATAAAATTTGTACAAAAATAGCACAAACTGCAAACAAGACAAAATTTAATATGGTAGAACTAAGCCAATTACTGTTAGAGTTTCAAGCCCACCTAAACTGGGACGCAGTGAGGGAAGAATGGAAAGAACGTCGCGACTGTTGGATGAGCGAGGTGTCAGCAGCAAGTGACGAAAAACACCTAGCCAAATTGCTAGTTGAATTAGAATCAAATTATCAGCGAGAAGCGGTACAAAGTCTCTGGAAAATGATCCGTGAAAGTTGGGTAGAAGAATGTCATATAGCATCGACGCTGGAAGAAGTATCAAGTCTCTTGCTGGAACTTGAAAGCAATACAACTTGGGAAGTAGTGACGGATGAATGGCAGAATAATCGGGAGAAGTGGGTACAGCAAATGTACCAATTTATAGAGTAATAATTCACTCAATCAAAATCCACTTTCATGGTGAATGATGTCCCTCCTGTGCGGTTGATTGTCTCGCTTCCCTCAATTACTTTAAATCCCGATCGCCCGTACAAACTCAGGACTCGATTTGAGCTTCTGACACTCAGGGATACCGATCGATAAGAGACTTTGGCTGCTGACAGCAAACGATCCAGCAACTGCGTTCCTACACCCTGATTTGTATATTCTGGAAGAACGGCGATCGCCAATTCCGGGATAGTATCGTCAACCCAGCCAAACCCCTTGTCATCCTCTGTAAACAAACGCAGCCAGGCGGCGCCTACTGGCTGGTTCGCGTTCAATTCGATTGCTGCGAAGCCCAAATCGTTTGCACCTCCCCAATTCTTGACATATTTCGCAATTAAAGGATGATTGACAACCGCTTGCACCCTTGATTCGCCTTCTTCTGCCATGTGCGCCGCTTCATACAGCATTTGCCACAGAAAAGGCTCGTCTTCCTGCGTTAGCGGCCGAATAGAATAGTGCAAAATTTGGCCCATAACAACTTTTCCCTGTTGCCCTAATTATTCATCTTTCAGCAAAACCCCATTCAGAAAAATATCAGCTAATCCTTCCGCCATTTCCTGCATTTCCTGCGGCGAAGCATTCGGCTCCATAATCGTATTTTGACTGAAACCCGCGACTGCAAACATTCCCAAAAATACCTGAGCGACAATCTTCGGATTCATCTTCCGATAAACTCCTTTTTCCATCGCTGTTTCAAAAAAAGCCTCAGCAACATCGCTCATTTTTCCGATGACTTCCAATTGAATTCTGTCGCGCAAATCCGGGTGAAATTGCGCCTCCAAAAAACACACCCGCATCATGTCGCTATTCTCGCGGATATTCAGCATCCGTCGCCGCATCACCTGAGCCACTGCTTTGTAACTGCCCATCTCGCTTAATTCTGTCAGCAAATCCGTCAGCAACTCCACCCATCCTTCCGTCGCCACCTCAATCAAAATCGCTTTTTTATTATCAAAATGCCGAAATAGCGTACCCTCGGCCACCCCCGCCGCCGCTGCTAAATCGCGAGTTGTCGTACCGTCGTATCCGCTGCGGGCAAACAACCGCTGAGCGGCTTGTAAAATCCGCTTCTTGGTTTCTGTTTCAGAAGGAGGAGACTGATGAAAAATTCGCATGGCTTTGCAATGGGTAATTGGCTACTTGGAACTACGGGAGCTGGACTGAGGGACTAATTGATGTTAAGTTTTAAAAAGAATCTCTGGCATTGAGGGCAAACATTTTTTTGTTTGACAATCCAAAATCCAAAATCTAAAATCTAAAATCGAATGACCCTTTTTGAGATTTGCTGTATCAGCCTAACATCTGCGGCGCAACAGATCGCTTATGCCTCCAAAAATCTTTATCCTGAGAAAAGAATCTCTGGCCAGCGAGCACAAACATTTTTTTGTTTGACACTCCAAAATCTAAAATCTAAAATCTAAAATCGAATGACCCCGCAGTTCCAAAAACCCCGTGAAGCGAAGCTATCCCGTAGGGAATCGCCCGATCGCCAAACTCGATTCATTGCCTCCCTGCTAGCTGCTGTACTGCTGTGGTGGGGAATTTCCCCCGAAAGCGCCCTCGCCCGCCCCAACCCCGCTAGCGGCTCCCAAGCAGTCTCTGTTCAACCGTCGCTCGATCGAGTAATCAGCCAAGTCAGCGAATTTAGGCTCGACAACGGCATGAAATTCATCGTACTCGAAAGGCCCAGAGCGCCCGTAGCATCGTTTCTGATTCACGCCGATGTCGGGGGCGCCAACGAACCCGACGGCCAAACCGGAGTCGCTCACTATCTCGAACATTTAGCCTTCAAAGGCACGCCAAAAATCGGCACTACCGACTACCAAGCCGAAAAGCCGCTGCTAGAAAAACAAGACCAACTCTTCGAGCAAATGCAAGCAGCCAAGGCCAGCGGCAAAACTGAAGAAGTCGCCCAATTAAAAGCAGAATTTGACAAAGTTGAAGCCGAAGCTTCGCAATTTGTCAAGCGCAATGAACTCGGCAAAATAGTGGAACAAGCAGGCGGAGTCGGACTAAATGCCGCTACTTCCACCGACGCCACAATGTATTTTTACAGCCTTCCAGCTAATAAGTTAGAAATGTGGATGTCGCTGGAATCTGAGCGATTTCTAGAACCAGTATTTCGGGAATTTTACAAAGAAAAACAGGTAATTTTAGAAGAGCGCAGGCTGCGAACCGAGAATTCTCCGATCGGACAAATGGTTGAAGCTTTTGCCAACAAAGCTTTCTCTGTTCATCCCTACCGCCGCCCCGTAATTGGCTACAGTGAAGACATTAAAAACCTCACCCGCAGTGACGTGCAGAAGTTTTTCGAGACTCACTACGTCCCCAGCAAGCTGACTGTGGCGGTGGTAGGTGACGTGAAAGCTTCGGAGGTGAAGCGACTCGCTCAAATTTATTTCGGCCGTTACAAGGCGAAACCAGCCCCTCCAGAATTGCAACTTGTCGAACCTCCCCAAACGCAAACTAAGGAAGTCACGCTGCAATTAAAAACTCAACCTTGGTATTTGGAAGGATACCACAAACCGGCGATGAATCATCCCGACAATGCGATTTATGAAATGATTGGTTCTTTGCTCAGCGATGGCCGCACTTCTCGGCTCTACAAATCTTTGGTAGAACAACAGCAATTGGCGCTGGCTGCTCAAGGTTTCAGCGGTTATCCGGGGGAAAAGTATCCGAATTTGATGTTATTTTACGCTCAAACTGCTCCGGGCCGCACGGTTGATGAAGTAGCCTCCGCTTTGAGCAAGGAAATCGAGCGCCTGAAAACAGAGCCGGTTTCTGCTTTGGAATTGGAGCGCGTGAAAACTCAGGCGAGAGCCGATTTGTTGCGATCGCTCAATTCTAATATGGGCATGGCATTTGCGCTGGTGGACTATCAAGTAAACACCGGTTCGTGGCGAAATTTGTTCAAGGAATTGGAGGCGATCGCGGCTGTTACTCCCGCTGACATTCAGCGTGTCGCTCAGGCAACTTTCCGCCCGGAAAATCGCACGATTGGTAAGCTTTTGCCACTTTAAGAAGAAGGAAGGCACGACACGGATTTTGACACGGATACACGGATGAATTGTCGAGCGTGAGGCATTCATCAGAAAGAAGAAAGACTCGTTCCTAGGCTCGGCCCATTCCTGAAAACTTAAGACTGAAACCCCTAATAAATGTCGCTTTTAGTCGAGTCTCGCTCCCCCTCGCATCCCCCTTAATAAGGGGAGTAGGGGTTGACGAAAGAGAACACTCTTGTCCCCCCCTTCTTAAGGGGGGTTAGGGGGGATCTAGACTTCGCTACAAACAAGAGAGACGGTCGGTTTAACGTTAAGTTGTCACGCCTTGGGCAGAGCCGGGGAACGCAGATCCAGAGGCTCTGCCTCGCTATGTCACAATATAAAACTTAGGAGAAAGAATGAAAAGGACTAAATTGAGACTGAAAAAAGTAAAGTTATTTCTGCTATCCCTGTGCTTTTTTACTGTTTCACTGGGCACGTTTAATTTGTTACCTTCCTTTGCGGCGGCACCCAAACACTACGACGAATTAACATTTCCCCCGCTGGCAGAAATTAAACTGCCTAAATACACTCGCTTCGAGCTGAAAAATGGCATCCGGGTGTATCTTATGGAAGACCGGGAACTCCCGTTAGTCGGGGGAACGGCGCTATTTCGCACGGGCGAGCGCTTTGAACCTGCCGATAAAATTGGATTGGGAGGTTTGACGGGAGAAGTGATGCGAACTGGTGGCACGAGCCGGCATACGGCTGATGAATTAAATCAGTTGCTAGAACAGCGAGCAGCTTCGGTAGAAACGGGGATTGATGTTAGTTCTGGCAGCGCTAATTTTAGTGCTTTAGCTGAAGATTTGGAACCCGTGTTTGACTTATTTGCGGAAGTGATTCGGGAACCAATATTTGCTAAGGAAAAGTTGGATTTAGCGAAGAACCAAACTCAAGGTGCGATCGCCCGCCGCAATGACGATCCTGACGATATTACCGGTCGCGAGTTTCAAAAGTTAATTTACGGCGATCGCAGTCCTTACGCGCGCACGGTAGAATACAAAACCCTCGCCAATATTTCCCGCGACGATTTGGTGAGTTTCTACCAGAAATATTTCCACCCCAAAAACATGATTTTGGGTATTTCTGGCGACTTTGACACTTCTAAAATGCGATCGCTCGTCGAGCAAAAATTTGGCAACTGGCAACCGAGTCAAAGTGCAGAAGTGCCTGCGCTACCAACCGTATCGCCCGCAAATGGCGGCGGCATATTTTTGGTAAATCAGCCGCAATTAAGTCAAAGTTACGTGCAAATGGGACATTTGGGCGGAATGCTCAGCAGTCCAGATTACGGTGCTTTGGACGTGATGAATGGGGTTTTGAACGGTTTCGGTGGCCGTTTGTTTAATAACGTGCGATCGCGCCAAGGTTTAGCTTATTCAGTATACGCCGCTTGGAGTCCGAGATATGACTATCCGGGGGTGTTTGTCGCAGGAGGCCAAACGCGATCGGATGCCACAGTACCGTTTATCCAGGCAATTCGCGCCGAGATCGATCGTATCCGCACCGAACCAATTACCCAGGAAGAATTAGCTTTTGCTAAAGATTCCACCCTAAATTCTTTCATCTTCAAATTTGAAAATCCCAGTCAAACTTTGTCGCGATTAATTCGCTACGAATACTACGGTTATCCCGAAGATTTCATTTTTCGCTACCGCCGCAGCATCGAAGCAGCAACAATTGCCGACGTGCAGCGCGTAGCCAAGACTTACTTGAAACCGGAGAATTTGGTAACATTAGTAGTTGGAAATACGGAGGCAATTGAACCGCCGTTATCGAGTTTGGGAACTTCGGTAAAAGTGCAATCTGTTGATATCACAATTCCCCCAGCGACTTAATTTATTTACTCGTCTACTCGTTACCAGGCAGAGCCTGGTAACGCAGATCCGGAGGCTCTGCCTCCATTTTCGGAAGTATTTTGTAGGGTGCGTCGCTGCTGAAACTTCGCTCTTTCTTTGTGAATTTTCTTTCTTCGACGCGCCTGACTATTGTGTGGTGCGTCGCTGTGAGATTGTCGCTCTTTCTTTGTAAATTTTCTTTCTTCGACGCACCCTACGGCTAACTACTGCCAAAAGTCCACAACGATCGGTTCCAACACACCCGGTGCGCCGCAATGGATGTGAAATGCGGTCACATTGGCCGCATCAACGCCTGACACTTGGAACTCAAAATTGCCGGAACTCAGATGGCGCGGGAACCGTAGCTTACCATAGGCTATGGATTGCACCTTGAGTTCTGGATCGGCTTCTTGGGCGGGATGTAAATAGGCTTCATACTCGGTGAAAGACCGATAGCCAGCGGGTGGATTCGCCGCGATCGCGGGTTATAATAGGGTCATCAAGAAATTGGGTAGAAACCCCGTCCTTTTAGGACGGCTTTGTGTTACAGTATAATTGGTCAACGACCCACCCGAGACGATGGATCAAACAGCCTATACGAGCGAAGTTCAGCTTGGTGCTGACGGCGAAGCAAAATCGGTAGACCGGGAAAAGAGGATAGGGCAATGGTAAACATCCCTAGAATCAAAAATACGAAGAATTCCGTTTGGTATTCGACACGTAAAAACCGCTTTCTCTTGCGGGGTTAGTCTGTGGAGCAAACATAAGACCAAATCTCTTTGAGGGTGGAGGCAGTTGCGAAGAAACAGAAATTCAAATCGTGAGGTTTGGGAATCCCCGTCCGCGACGGTCGGGGTGGATGTCAACAGGACTAACAATGTACAGGGAGCATCTGTACGCAAGCTTTTGTAGTGCGAGATCTTGAAGTGAGCGCTACATACTATAAGCCCGTGCGAGCACTTCAATATCTCGCACTCAAACAAAAAATGCTTTTTACTCTCCCCAGAGATGCTCCCAATGCACTGACCAAGACACCAATCAGAAATTTCATATTGCACTCCCTGATGAAGTTGACTAACTCTCCCAGTATGGAAACGGAATTCAGCGAAATCATTGGCAGTTTCTGATTAAATGGTACTGACTCAGAAGCATAGGAAAGACCGAATGACCCATTATGACTTGATTGTCTGTGGTGGCGGCCCAGCGGGGACGGTGGCAGCGGCAACGGCTGCCCAGCGGGGGTTGAAAGTTGCTTTGCTAGAAAAATATTCCTTGCCTCGCCATAAACCCTGCGGTGGGGGAACGCCGGTTGCCATCCACCAAGTCCTCCGGGATCTGGTTCCTGATGCAGTGGTGGAATGCAATGTGCGGTATATGCGGCATACCTGGCAGTTTGGCGATCCCTACCTGGGGGCGATGAATCTGCCCGATAGCGATGACCACTATTCTCTCTGGATGGTGCAGCGGACTCTGTTTGACCAAGCTTTGGCTCTTCGGGCTGTTCAGGCAGGGGTAGAACTGCGGGATGGGTTAGCGGTGCGATCTCTGGAACTGGAATCAAGCCGGGTAACGGTGCGGGCAAAGGCCATGAAAGCCAATGGGGATTCCGGTCAAGGAGGGGAGTTTGTGGCAACGGCGTGCCAGGTGATTGGGGCAGATGGCGCGAATGGAATTGTGGCTAAGGTTGCCAAGTTGCGACAGAATCCGGCGATCGCCCTGGGCATGGAAATCGAACTCCCCCACGCATGGGATGCCAACCACCCCATTCTCAAGCCCGACACGATCCATGTGGAATATGGTGCCATTCCCCGTGGCTATGCCTGGATTTTCCCAAAAGCCAATCACCTCAATATTGGCGCAGGCGTGTTCCATTCCCGCTATCGGGATGCCCGCGAGGATCCCAAGGCCCGTGGGGAAATTCAGCGCACGATTTTTGAATATATGGATCATTTGCAAATTCCCTACCAACGAGAAGCCTTGAAGTTTTATGCCCATCCCTTGCCCATCTGGAATGGCCGAGAACCCTTGCATACGGCCGATGGACGACTATTGCTAGCGGGTGATGCGGCGGGGTTGATTAACCCGGTGTTTGGGGATGGCATCCTCCATGCGGTCAGAAGTGGCGTGATTGCGGGCAACTGTGTGGCCGAAGGGAAGGTGCACCAATATAGCGATCGCATCCATGCTGAGTTTGCCACCAACTTCGACGCCGCCCGTCAGCTCGCCTTTATGTTCTATCGCTTTCCCAAACTTTGCTCTAAATATGGTGTCAAACATCCCAAAGGCACCCGACTCGTCACCCGACTCCTGAGTGGCGATCTGGAATTCACCGGCATCCTAGGACGAAGCATCCGGCGGATTGGCATGGGTTTGGTTCAAGATCTATTCAGACCATCGACTGAAAATTCGGTCCTTTAGAATTCTTTTGAGAAAATCACTGGTCGATTCGATGGAATCAGGTTAACTTATGAATTACAAAGGAAGCTATACAGAAACTTTCGACCTATCCACCCCAATCAGGGAGCTATACAGAAAGTTTCAGCCTATCTACCCAAATCAGGGAGCTATACAGAAAGTTTCTGTATAGCTTCCCCAATCAGGGAGCTATACAGAAAGTTCGATCGCGACGCACCCTACGGCTAACTAACGAACATCCCGCCCTTTCAGGCCAGCAGATCGGGATCGACACCCAACTCCCGCAACTTTGCCGCCAATACATCCGCCCGCTGGCGTTCCTGTTGGGCCCGCAGCCGTTCCTGTTGGGCCTGTTCCGAACTCCACAGCAGCAAATTTCCCTGCGAATCCCACCAGCGCAGCCAATTCATAGTTTGCCCCAGCCGTTCCCCCGGCCAAATCCCCAGCCACAAATCTAACTCTGGAATCCGCACCCGTCCCTCAGCATCAGCCGTCTGGGCTGCATAACCACCATTTTGCAAATACCGCACTTCCAGCTTGGGCTCGTAGGGATCGTAGGTAACGTAGGTGGGCACTTGCAGAATCTGTTCGTAGAAGTAGAGCTTGCCGTAGGGAGGAGTCGATCGCACCGACAGTTCGGCGTAATCTTCATTAGACAAAAACTCCATCACCACCGATACCGGCGCACCCTCCAAATTCGGCGTGTAACTGCGGCGAATGGTGCCATCTGCGACTCGATGCACTTGCGGCGCGTAAAACCAATCCGGTGCTTTGACTACAGTCTGCTTATTTACTGTCGCTACCAGTCCAAAATTGGAACCGATTAGGGCGATCGGCCCAATGCGTCCAGCGGCTCCCAGAGCATCGGTGAGAGCGGCAGCAAGGGGTGGTTGTTGAATATTTTCCACGGGATCGTCCGGTAATACAAAGTCGGCTGGTAAGGCTTCCCAGGTGACAGTTGGTGCTTTGGAACTCGATGGGATTTGAACAACCATTAGCTCATACCATTTTAGATTTTAGATTTTAGATTTTAGATTGGAAAAGAAGGTGTTTGTAATGAGGATTAAAGTCCTCCTAAAACTCGCTCGGACTTTAGTCCTCACTACAAACAATCCTCAACTAAAAATCAATACTCAAAGGCGCTCTCGGAAACGGAATCACATCCCGAATATTCCCCATTCCCGTCATAAACTGCACTAACCGTTCAAATCCCAAACCAAACCCAGCGTGAGGCACAGTACCGTAGCGGCGCAAATCCAAATACCACCACAATTCCTCCTTATTCATACCCTGGGCTTCCATGCGCCGCTCCAACACATCCAGCCTTTCTTCCCGCTGCGAACCGCCGATAATTTCCCCAATATTAGGAGCCAAAACATCCATTGCTCGCACCGTTTTTTCGTCATCGTTTAAACGCATATAAAATGCTTTAATCCCGACGGGATAATCGCTGACAATTGTCGGCTTTTTAAACAAGTCCTCAGCCAAATAACGCTCGTGTTCCGACTGCAAATCCAAGCCCCAACTTACCGGAAAATCAAACTTTTTGTCGGCTTTTTCCAAAAGTGCGATCGCCTCGGTATAAGTAATCCGCTCGAACTGATTATTAATGATATTTTCAGCAGTAGCCAAAACCGTTTTGTCAATGCGTTCGTTGAAAAACTCCATATCTTCCGGGCAACGCTCCAAAACGTATTTAAAAATGTACTTTAAAAACGCCTCAGCCAAATCCATATCTCCCTGCAAATCGCAGAAAGCCATCTCCGGTTCAATCATCCAAAACTCCGCCAAATGCCGCGAAGTATTAGAATTTTCCGCTCTAAAAGTCGGGCCAAAAGTGTAAACATTGCCGAAAGCCATCGCCATAACTTCCGCTTCCAACTGGCCGCTAACTGTTAAATAGGCGCGCTTTCCAAAAAAGTCTTTAGCATAATCAACCTCTTGCGAATCAGTGCGCGGCACATTCTTTAAATCAAAGTTGGTAACGGCGAACATTTCCCCCGCACCTTCGCAGTCGCTAGCAGCAATAATCGGAGTATGAACCCACAAAAAACCACGTTCTTGAAAAAATTGGTGTACCGCCGCCGAACAAGCATTGCGGACTCGAAAAACAGCACCGTGGGTGTTTGTGCGCGGTCGCAAATGCGCGATTGTCCGCAAAAATTCAAAGGAATGGCGCTTTTTTTGCAGCGGATAAGTTTGCGGGTCTGCATCGCCGTAAACTTGTACTTGTGAGGCTTTCAACTCAATTCGCTGTCCCTTCGCCGGAGATGCTACCAGCACTCCCGACACTTCTAGAGATGCACCTGTATTCAGTTGTTTCAGTACATTTTCAAAATCTGGCAAATCGGAACTTATGACTACTTGCAAGTTAGCCATCGCCGAACCGTCGTTGACTTCGACAAAGGCAAATTCTTTCAATTCGCGTTTGGTACGAACCCAACCTTGAACACTTACAGTTTCGTCGGGTTCACCTGCGCGCAAAATCGCTGCAATTCGTTGATTTGTCATATCCACTCCTGTTTATTTAATATTTTGCACCATATTTCTCTATTTTCTCTGACTCAGCGTCCTCTGTGGAACAGGCGTCCCGCCTGTGAATTTCTGCGGTTCATTAAAAAAAATCATAAATCCCAACATCCTTCAACCTGCATAGGATTTCAAAATCCAACCGATCAAAATGCCGAGTCCCCCAAACCGAACTGCTTGCCAAAAAGGTTGTTTTATGCTTCCCCACGAAAACAGGCTGCTTTCTAAATTCAACTCGATAGTTTCCAATTCTTGCTCAATTTCCCGCAATTCTTTTTTGAGTTGCGGCAATGGATTTCGACGCCCCGACTGGCGGATTTCTTCGCGGCGATGGCCGAGTTCGACTTGGCGCTGTCGATCGACCTGAATTTGAGTGTACCGTTCTTTGACTGCTGCGAGCGATCGCTCAACTGCTGCGAGCGCTTGAACAAACTCACTTTCTTGCTCTTCGGGATTTAACTCTGACGGCTGTTGAGGCATTTCGATCTGCAAACCTGACAATAATAATAAAAAAAACCGATTTCCAATTAAGTTGTTATTATATGCAGTATATTTTTTAAATTCAGAAACGGCAGCCAAATCCGTATAATTGCCAATTATGCTTGAAACTACACAAACAACCCAAACTGTCAACCTCAACGAGCTGAGCACGGTAGAACTAGCCCAAGCTCTCGCCGCGCGCCTCGCCATCGGCGAAAAAGATTGGCACCGCCTCAAAGCCAACCGTTCCGCGCGGGCCTGCGAGCAAGCTGCGGCCGCTTTGGTCTTTTTGCTCAAAAAACAGCCCGAAGAAGCTCTCCCGCGCTTAAACCAAGCAGCAGGATGGCTGGATCGATCGATATCTGCTCCTCCCTGCCCCACCCACGGCAAATAATTAGATTGCTTCGTTTTTCGTAACGCTGGGCGGTTGGGAGTTTTGACTTGATTAGTCGCTCAAAATTTAGACAATCGCGCCGCTAGATCGAGCAGCGCGATTGTGAGTTGAAAAGATTTATACTTTTTTAACTCAAAACTCACATTTTGCATTACGATCAGCTATCAATAGCCATAGCGTTCAAATTCTCACTGCAAGCTTGAGCCCGAGAACGAAAAAATTTCCCGGTCTAGCGGAGGTGAAAACTGCTGCTTTCATAGCGGTGCTAGCGCAAGCGAGGCAGTCGGTAGGGACTGGCCAGTGCTTTGCACAGCCGTAACTCTGTACCTTCAGAATTCCACTCTACCCGATCGAATATTTGGTAAAGAATAAACAACCCCCTACCACATTCCTGTTCCACATGGGGTAGTCCAGAGTTATCTGCAACCTCCTCTGTGAGGAGACTGTCGCAATCATCGGTATAAAGGTTGCAACTGCAAGGAGCCTTAAAGCCAGAACCTTCATCCGATATCACCCACCAATATTGGTTTTGGACGATCGAAAAACGGACTCCCACAGTTTTACCGGGATCTAATTTGTTTCCATGCTTAGCAGCATTTACCAAAGCTTCTTGAAGCCCCAACCGCAATTCCGCTTGCCAGAAATCTGGCACTTCTGCTAGGAGCAGATCCAAAATAGGACAAAGGTATAGAGTAGAAGCGAAGCTAATCGTAATCCAATTGCGTCCGACGGGACGAGGTGAAATAGCAATCACTCAGAAAACTCCCTAACTTTCAGGTGGATAAAGTTCACACCCTGCATAGTTGGCTCCCTAGTATTCAAAATGCTAATTAATTGAGCTGCGCTGCTCTACTTCTATCTTAGAGTATCAAAGCAATTAAGAACAGCAAACAACGTCACAAAATATTCAGCGATTCTGAGAAACTTCTGCAGAGAACCATCAGTAATTTTACTTATAAGTTCTCCTAGCAGCGAAATTTTTGAGTTTGACTTTTGCCAACTAGCAACCAAACGGCTAGCTGCATCCCCTAAGCCGTCAACAGCTACCTAACAAACGATCCCCACCTTGAAAAGCTCGGAAATAACTATAAAAAAGTCGATCCCTTCACCCTCGCCCATCAGGTTCGACCCTCGCAGCCCCTGGGTAAGCGCCATCGCCCAGAACTTGATGTGGCCGCC
Organism: Microcoleus sp. T3_D1; assembly: GCF_036700405.1. Classification (NCBI taxonomy): domain Bacteria; kingdom Bacillati; phylum Cyanobacteriota; class Cyanophyceae; order Oscillatoriales; family Microcoleaceae; genus Microcoleus; species Microcoleus sp. T3_D1. Next base: position 113,640 of record NZ_JAUBOV010000009.1, on the reverse strand, counting down.
AAACAGCCAAATCATCATACCTAGGTATGTTGCAGCCCAAACCCGATTTATTTCCCCAAATGCGATCGGGCCAAATATCTCCCATTGCTGCGCCCCTCACAAAATCAATATTCGTTACAAAACTTATTAAGCCTGAGTGCGGGCGAGCGCGATCTCCCAACTCGCCCAAATTGACCTATCCTTTGCTGGCGAAACTCCGGGGCGTTGTTCCAACTATATAAATCTGAATGTCGCGATACAATAGTTAAAGTAAATAATTATTTCTTTACATTATGCAAGCAACCCCAGCCATAACTGCAGCCCCCATAGCTGGCACTTACTGGCAGTGGCGAGGGCATTCAGTATACTACGTTCGATCCAGCGATCGGCATCCAGAACGCCCTCCCCTGCTGTTAATTCACGGTTTTGGAGCCTCCACAGACCACTGGCGCAAAAATATCAGCGGCCTGAGCAAAGACTTTGAAGTGTGGGCGATCGACCTTTTGGGATTCGGGCGATCGGCAAAACCAGAATTGCAGTACAGCGGCGACCTCTGGCGCGACCAACTCCACGATTTTATCACCAACATCATCGGCCGGCCCGCCGTACTAGCCGGTAACTCCCTAGGAGGCTACGCCGCCTTGTGTGTAGCAGCCCAGCGCCCCGAATCAGCAGCCGGACTCATATTAATCAACAGCGCCGGCCCCTTCAGCGAACCGCAGCCCGCACCCGAAGCCCCGCCCTTGCAAAAAGCCATATCTGCAGTAGCTAAAACCTTATTTCAGCAAGATTGGGCAAGTTTTCTGCTGTTCCAGTACGTGCGCCAGCGATCGACAATTCGGAAAACCCTAGAAAAAGTTTATCTCGACCAAAGCGCGGTTACAGACCAATTAGTAGAAGAGATTTACCTTCCCTCCTGCGATCCCGGTGCCCCCAAAGTATTCGCCTCCGTATTCCGAACACCCCAAGGCGAAAAAATTGACGTATTACTTAGTCAATTAAACTGCCCGTTGCTAATGCTGTGGGGAGAAGGCGATCCGTGGATGAATTCCACAGAAAGAAGCGCTAAATTTCGCAAACACTATCCGCAGTTGACAGAACACTTTATCAAAGCTGGTCACTGTCCCCACGACGAAGTACCAGAACAGATAAACGAACTGATTCGCGCATGGATAATTGACCAATAGTCGATCGGCACATAGATAATTTTTCCCCTGCCATCTCCTCCCTCGGAGAGGGGGAAAATTATCCGATTTGCAGTAACAATCTATTTATTGTGTTCTCACAAACGCGGTTAAATTCTACTCACATATTCTGAGGAGACGGAAACAATGACCCGCAAAAAGACTCGCCGCAATTTTATATTGACCAGTATAGCTGTTGCCAGCGGCATTGCAGGCGCTAAGGCGATCGAACAGCAGGATTGGGAAATCGCAGCCACACCCAATAACCAGGCGGCCGCCACAGTAAAAATGCCAGAACGACTGTTAGGCAACACCGGGGTGAAAGTGCCGATTTTCGGTTTGGGAGGGGCCGGACAAACACCGCTGTCGCAGCCGGGAAGAGAAGCAGAAGCGGCGGCGCAAATTGAACGGGCGATCGAACTAGGCATTCGCTATTTTGACACGGCCGCCGACTACGGGCCTAGCGAAGAAAACTTAGGCAAAGTTTTGCCACCATATCGAGATCGCCTATTCCTAGCCACAAAAACCGCCGCCAGAGACAGAGACGGCGCGTGGAGAGACTTAGAGCGATCGCTCAAAAGATTGAAAACCGATCGGCTAGACTTGTGGCAACTCCACCACGTCTCATTCCAAACAGAATTAGACCAAATTTTCAGTGCCAAAGGAGCAATAAAGGCGATCGAAGAAGCCAAACAGCAAAAAATAATTCGTTTTTCCGGCATCACCGGACACCACGAACCAGCCATCATTGCCACAGGCTTGCAGCGCTATCCTTTCGACACAACATTAATCTCCCTCAACGCCGCCGAAAAACACCATCCGCGCTCCTTTGTTACCAGCGCTTTACCAGTGGCCAAAGCCAAAAACATCGGCGTCATAGCCATGAAAATACCAGCTTACGGCAAATTATTTCAGAACGGTGTTTTAGATGGAATGCACCAAGCAATGGGCTACACGCTTTCACTTCCCGGCGTGCACTGCTGCGTCATCGCCGCCGACTCAGTAAAGCAATTAGAAGAAAACTTCAAAGTCGCCCAAGCATTCAAACCCCTAAACACAACAGAAATGGCAGCACTTGAAAAACGCACCGCCGCCGCTTGGGAAGAAAATACATTTTTCCGACAGTGGACTTAAAATATCAACTCCAAAATCCCTTTTTTCCTGTGTGTTCGTTGTGGTGTGTTTATTGTGGCGCGGGCGTCTCGCCCGTGAATCATCAGAAAATTGGGTAGAAACCTCGTCCTTTTAGGACGGCTTTATATTACAATATAATTGGTCAACGACCCACCCGAGACGATGGATCAAACAGCCTATACGAGCGAAGTTCAGCCCGAGGTGCTGGCGGCGAAGCAAAATCGGTAGACCGGGAAAAGACGATAGGGCAATGGTAAACATCCCTAGAATCAACACAGGAGAAGAATTCCGTTTGGTATTCGACACGTAAAAACCGCTTTCTCTTGCGGGGTTAGTGCGCGAGAGCGAACATAAGACCAAATCTCTTGTAGGGTGGAGGCAGTTGCGAAGAAGCAGAAATTCAAATCGTGAGGTTTGGGAATCCCCGTCCGCGACGGTCGGGGCGGATGTCAACTTATGTGCGATCGAACGAATGCAATCCAATTGTTTTGTAGTCAGGACTTGAGTCTCATAAAACTACTAGGACTCAAGTCCTCACTACAAACCTAAAATGTTTATGTTACCGAACTTGTTTTTATCTGCGGTGAAAATATAGCAACCGCCAAGCCAATTAGGAGATTTTCAATTGCTCAAACCATTGCGATTGTTGCTTCTTCCTTCTTCCTGACATCCGTTACATCCGTTACACAATCCGTTGCCGAACTTTTTTCTTCATGACATCCGTTACATCCGTTACAGAATCCGTTGCCGAACTTCCTTCTTCCTTCTTCCTGACATCCGTTACATCCGTTACACAATCCGTTGCCGAACTTCCTTCTGCTATACCTCAAATCAAAAAACAAGGCGACCCAACCAGGTCGCCTTGTTCTTTATCATAAAAGATGCAATTTGTCAACAGCCAAAAGCTACTTTTTTTTCCGTTTAGCCTTATCTAACCGCCTGCGATCGCGCCACTCAACAGAAGTCAAATAAGCGACCCCGCCAGTCACCGTCACCAGCAGTACAAAGGCCACTAAAACGAGAAAATTAGCAATCGAAAATTCCACAACCCCTCTTCCTCTGATTTTACATTTTCTACTTTCGATTTTAGATTAAAAATGTTAACAATTAACAGTTGAATATAGACTGCTAACTGTTAACAGTTAACACTCCCTTCAAACTGCTGGCAACTCTTCCAAAATTGTAAACCTCACATGATTAATTGCCAGACTCCCCACGGAAACCTCCTCCTTGTTTAAAGGAAGACCGCCGCTGGTGAGACCTTGAAACCGGATTCCCTTGCCAATTTCTACGTGATACCAAGCCAAACCCATAAAAAATCGCAACGGATAAGGGCCTCTGTCTTGAATATCATCAGGATTAGATTCCATTGGCACCCAGCCAAAACCTGGAATGTAAAATTCCAGCCAAACGTGATTGAAATCCGGCTCCAGCGACACACCTTTTCTGTCACCAAAAGCCGGACACTTGTAGCGGCCGATCGTGCGGCAAGCAATCCCGTTTAACCTAGCCAAAGCTAACAAAAGTCCCACGTATTCGCCGCAGGAACCGATACCGCGGCGCAGCACAATATCGGGAGTGTCAATGTGAGGTCTAATTCCGTAAGAAAGTTGATCGTAAACAAAATTGCGAATGCTCAGCAATTGCCTGAGAATGTTTGTTTCCGAGCCAATGGCAGCCACAGCAGCCGATCGCACAATCTCCGTATCCATCGCCAAATTGTCATTATCAACCAAATACTTAGCTGCAAACTCCGGCGACAGCTTCGGACTCTTTTCGACATCCCGAGGCGACAACTGATACTTAATCGATCGAACTTCTAACAAAGCCTTCCAGCCAAAAATTCGGCGTTCCCCAGGGTGCAGCCGATCGAACTTAAACACCGCCACCCGTTCTCCTTCCTGAATTTCCTCAGTAAAAGGCATTCCGATCGGCGTAATTTTCCTGACCTTTTGTCGGTGAGTTTGCGAAGGCAAAGCAATCCGCCACTCCAAATTTTCGATTTCTACCTCATCGAGGGGAGACAGTTCCTCCACATAAGACATTTCCATCAAAAAACCGTTTGACAAAGCGTAGCGCTCGGCTTCATTGTAGTGAAAAGACAAAGGCTGAATAAAAGTGCGATCGCGCTTCGTCAACTGAAAAGGATCTTCCGAATTGGGGTCATCCCGGATGTAAAGTTCATCCCCGGCATAAGCCACGTACAGAACATCTTCCCCGGTTTCCGAATCCTTGTGAAAAGCCAAACCCGAAGGCGACTCAAAGGGAGTCAAAACGCTAAATTTAATCTCCCCAGTTCCCCGTTCCAAACAGTAAACAGTTTGCTCAGTCTTGTCGCAAACCCAAAGTTCCTCATCCCGGACAGTGATATTTTCTACCCCAATACCGGGAGCATAAAACCGAGTAATTTCCCGACCAGTTTTCAGGTCAAAAACCAGAATCGCGGCTAATCTCTGGCAAGTCACATAAAGCGTAGATTTCCAAACAGCAATGCCGTCAGCAGGATAAGAAAGCGAAACAAAATGTTCCGGCTTGAGTTCAGTTATCGCCCCGTCCCGAATTGCGCCCCGACAGCAACAAATATCCTCATCCCGCGCAAACCAGAGAGTATCTTCCGAAATAGCCAGCCCCGTTGCGCCGGCAAACTTAGGCGTGTGATAAGGATTCAAAACAGTAGTGTTGTCAGTTTCTCGATCGATCTCCAATAGCAGCCCTTCGGCGCGATCGACAGCGAACAACCTATTTCCTAAAAAAGCAATGCCGTGCAGTGCCAAAACCCCGATGGGTCTTACCATCCGCAGCCCCGAAGGCTGTTTGTCCGAGAGAACAGGTGAATCGAGATTCATGCTAAATTTCTTGCCGGTATTGTACACAAAAACTGATTTGTAACTTGTAGCCGATCGCTTGAGGTTCACCAGCAAAATTGCCGAGTTTCCTGATATCCAGGACTGACGCATTAACTGGGTGTTGTTAGGAAAAGACCCCTTGTAGCCTCTTGTCTGAGTTAAAAAACCCGGAATATTAGTCTTTGTCAAAGTTGGGTTTAACAAGCTCAACCCAACCTGCTGCCGTGAATGGAATTAAGTATAACTACTAAGCTACCACTGACAAACGCGACAGAGAATTCTATGTTGATCAGAGCGACCCAAATAATCGTATCTGCCTGAAGATATAAATTAAGTACAAGAGATTACTATATCCGTCAAAACCTTGGATAGAATAAAACCGTGAGATAAAGTTCCTAGGTTCATCAGAAGGCAGGTTCGTCATGGCTTTGAAGTCTGCTCTAAATATCGGTGCTCTTTCCTTAATTCTGTCTTTAGAGGCAGTTGCCGCCGGTAGTTTTTTAATACCAGCAGAGGCTCTCAACAGCCCCGCAAACATTGTCCAGCGCGCCTCACCACCGCAGCTACCCCTCAACTGGCAAACAGTTCAACCCGCCCAAGCAAGCGGAAGCAGACCGAACAGCCAGCAATTAGGAGCCGCGTGGAATAGCTTTCAACCGCCGGAGGACGGAGTACCCGGAAGGCGGGAAGGGGGAGGAACCCGCGGCTTAGAATGCCCCACGGCCACAACTGCCTTAACTGCCTTGATTCCCCAATCAACTATGGGGCAAACCATATCAGCAAAACCGACATTTTTCTACTACCTTCCCGTAGCCATCGACAAAACAGTTCAGTTTGAGTTAGCAGACGAAAGGGACAAAACACTATACAAAAAAAGTTTTCGCATGGTAACTAGCCGTGCAGGTGTAGTTAGCGTCAGCCTCGGCTCCGATGAAAACTCGCCAGCCCTAGAAGTTGGCAAAAACTATCAATGGTACTTTACTATCAAATGCAACCCAAAAAATACAACAGATGATGTTCTCGTTTCCGGGTGGATCAACCGCACCGCACTCGCCCCAACCGTGAAAACAGAGTTGGATCGATCGCCCGATCGCACCAAGCTCAGCATCTTCGCCCAACAAAATCTCTGGTACGAGTACCTGGCAACTCTAGCTCAATTGCGTATCGAGTCTCCCAGCGATGCCAGTTTAGCGATCGAGTGGTCAGCAGTGCTCAACTCAGTCGAACTCGGCAAAATAGCCCAAGAACCCTTAGTCGCAAGTGAGTTAACACCTATCACAAGAAAATAATTCAACTCCAGTTTCACGCAAAGAATGCAACGGTAGGCCCGTGCCCCAAACTGTTATAGCCATCAGTCATAGCCCAATCTAAAACCTAAAATCTAAAATTTAAAATGGTATGACTGGTGCAGCAAGTACGAAAAACTCGGTTTCGAGCGCGGTATTTGGCAGCGCCCCAGATGATTTTTGGCTGTTGCGGGTTGTTTGGTCGATCGTCCTAAATAAATTAAAATTTTTGTACCGATCGGCAGTTCGGACTTCTGGCATATTGAAAGGCGGGCGGTGGAAATTTTGATGGTCAAATTTCGCCTAATACTTAATGATAAACTGGCATAGTCAAGCAGCCGACAAACTTATTTTAGAGAAATTATTAATTATGCGCCCGAATGCAAATATTGCACTATTTCGGTTGGGGATTTCACTTCTAACTGCGCTGCCGATGGCTTGCTTTTATGCCAATAAAGCTATATCCCAAACAAAGGATATTTCTCAGTTGCCCGTCGCTGCTGACAACTCAGCAGATACGGGCAATCAAGTATTAGCCCTGCAAAAACTGGAAATCAAGCAGGATGAAACAGCAACAAACTTAAATCAGCTTCCCGATGCGATCGAGACCAACCCTGAACCAGAAGCACAATCGAACCCCGCCGAGAACAGGCAAGATGCCTGTTCCACAATCATCGATGAAACTGCTTGTGGTACGGGCATCTTGCCCGAACCAAAAAATCTGGTTGACAACCAGCCCCAATGTCAGAACCAGCTAGATTGCAATCATGTTTTAGCCCAGAACCAACCCTCGCTGCCTCCAAACCTGCCACCGCCGCCGACGCAGCCCGATCCAAATCGCGATCGATTTCTGCAACCGGCCCCCCAGCCTTCCCCAGAACCTCCCCAAGTACCGCCCACAGTAGCGCCGCCGTCCCGGTCGCCAGTTCCCCCAACGCTGCCGAATACACCAATTGAGGTGCAGAAAATTCAAGTAGTTGGCAGCACAATTTTAAGCCAAGACGAAATTAATGCCTTAGTCAACCCGTTAGAAGGCCGTTCTACCACCCTAGAACAGCTCAAACAAATCGCCGACAAAATTACCGAAATTTACCTCAATCGTGGCTACATCACTTCGAGAGCAGTCTTGCCGCCCCAAACTATCACCGCAGGGGTAGTCCAAATTCAAGTTATTGAAGGCAAGCTAGCCCGAATAGAGGTAGAAGGAACTAAAAGATTGCATCCAAGTTACATCCGCAGCCGGATTCGACTCGGTGCTGGAATGCCTTTAAGCACAGCTTCCTTAGAAGACCAACTCCGGCTGTTGCGGGTCGATCCTTTATTTGACAATGTAGAAGCCAGTCTGCGGGCTGGGGATAATGAAGGCGAGAGCATTCTGATCGTCCGAGTCTCGGAAGCTAATCCGTTTCAACCTAGTTTCAGCATTGACAATTACTCGCCTCCCAGTGTCGGTTCCGAAAGATTGGGAGTTAGTTTGCGGCACCGCAATATAACAGGAAATGGCGACGAACTTGCAGCGGCTTATTACAGATCGCTCGGCGATTCAGACGTGTTTGATTTCAGCTATCGCGTGCCGCTAAATGCGATGAACGGCACTTTGCAATTGAGGGCGGCACCGAACCGCAACAGTATCGTACAACCACCTTTTAACCGTGCTGACATTTCGGGAAAATCGCATTTATTTGAAGTTAGTTACCGCCAGCCGCTGCGGAGAACGCCGATCGAAGAATTTGCCTTGTCTGCTGGTTTTACTTATCAGACAGGCAGAACTTTTGTCGCCGGCGAACCGGTTCCTTTTGGCATCGGCCCGGACTCCAATGGTGTCACCACTACGAGCGCAATTAAGCTGGGACAGGACTACATTCGGCGTGACCCGCAGGGTGCTTGGGCCTTGCGATCGCAATTTACGATCGGCACTAGCTTGTTTGATGCTACTCAAAACGAAGGTTCCGATCCCGACGGACAATTTTTGAGTTGGCTGGGTCAAGTGCAGCGAGTACAGCGATTGAATGACAAACATTTATTAATTTTGCAGGCAGACTTACAGTTGTCAGCTAATAGTTTGTTGCCTTCACAGCAATTTGTAATTGGCGGCGGACAATCTTTGCGCGGCTACCGCCAAAATGTCCGTTCTGGGGATAACGGCTTCAGAGTTTCGATCGAGGATCGGATTACTTTGCAGCGCGATGCTTCGGGAAATCCCCAACTTCAATTAGCTCCATTTTTGGATGCGGGTACGGTGTGGAACGTTGCGAACAATCCTAATACATTAACCAATCAGACCTTTTTAGCAGGTTTAGGTTTAGGGGTAATCTGGGAACCGATACAGCGGGTGAACCTGCGCGTAGATTACGCTTTTCCTTTGGTGAGAATTAGCGATAAAGGCGACAATCTGCAAGATAAGGGAATTTACTTCAACATAATTTATACGCCCTAAAATGAGCGATTTCCGGCTCTGCTACCCATATAAATTGTCTGTTATGGCAGAGGGGAGATGGGAAGAGTGGGGGAGTGGGAAATGAAGAAATATTTCCTTCTTCCTTCTTCCTTCTTCCCTCTTCCTTCCACATCCGATATTAATCGCCGACTTCCCCGACAACCTCCGCAGCAGCCTGAGTTTCCAGCCAGAGTTTGAGCAGCAAGAACTCCGCCCGATCGCCCAAAACAGTCGCAAACACGCCCTGGGCCCCCTCAGATGCGTCAGAAATCCACGTACCGCGCAGAGTCACTTCTACAAAGTCAGCATCAGCAACACAAAGGGCGATCGCATCGTTGTCGTTTCGGCGCGCCTCAGATTCCAACAGAGGCAGCGCCGACAAATTCGCGGGCAGCAAAAATGCCGCAGTGCTCGGTTCGACGCTGATGCTTTGACCAACTCGCATAGCCAGCACAACTCGCAGCGCCACTAACTGTTCGGGAGATTGAGCCAAACGCTCTAGGTTAAAGCCCGTTTCAGTGTAAGTCAACTTCAGCATATTGACAGCCCTAAATTTGGAATTGAAAGTTAAAAATTGGTAATTGAAAATTGGTAATCGGGAATTGGTAATTGGGAGTTAGGGCAGATTTTAGATGAGAATTACGCATCAATTTAAAATCTAAAATCTAAAATCTAAAATTCTTCCCATTACCTATTCCCCTATTTGATATTCGTGCCAAAACAGTTCGGCAAAAGCAACAGTGGGGTGTATGGGGGCCTTCGGCTTAGTTCGCAGAGTCATTCCAGCTTCTACGGGAGTTCGATCGCCCTTACGAGAGTTGCACCGTTCGCAAGCAGTCACCACGTTGTCCCAAGTATGCGGGCCGCCCTTCGATCGAGGCATGACGTGATCCAGCGTCAAATGCCGATTGCTACCGCAGTATTGGCAAGAATGAGCGTCGCGGCGCAGAACTTCCCGGCGATTGACCGGGGGCACTTTCCACAGGCGTTCCCTGTTACCAAAAGTCAAGCGGATTTGTTCGGGTACGTGGATGCTGGTGCTGGGCGATCGCACCAGCCAGCCGTTGCCAATGCTAAAATCCAGAGGTTCAGCCTTGCCTGTTACCAACAGTACGATCGCCCGTTTGATGTTGACACGGCTCATCGGTAGGTAATTCTGAGAAAATACCACCACAGATTGCCTCAATACATCAGTTACTACGGTCACGGCTTGCTCCTCCTCATTTGGATTTTAGATTTTAGATTTTAGATTTTAGATTTGGGATTTGGGATTTTCGGTGCAACGCCTACATTGGCTACATCTGGTTTTTTCCCAGTTCCCCAAGCGGATCGAATTTCTCAAATATCCAATCAAATGCCCCCGCTTCTCTTACGAGAGAAGCGGGGGCTAGAAAAACTGCTTTCATGCAAATTTTCATCCTGTCTGGGTACAGTTGTTTAGCTGTACCTCCCGCTTCGCGTCTCTCGATCTGGCTGTGCCACTTGCAGACCGTGCTGGTCTACCTCGTTGTAATTAATTTCTGCAATTTCTCCTAATCCACTATAACCGTGTTTATTTAGGCCCAAGCCCGCCCACGAGGTCGCTGCAACAGTCGCAAAACCCGTGCTAAAGACGTGCCATAACGACTCGGAGCGACCCGTGGGGCGATCGCACTTCAGTTGATAGCTGGAGTAGGTGGGGAGAAATTTCAAAGTCGGCAGAAGGTGGTTAAGAGGCTTTCAATCTAGCTGTAAACATACTACACTGATATTACACATATGTCCACCCGTCACGGAGAAAAAATTATGCATACCCTACCTAGAACCTCAACCACCGAAATGGAAGTGACCAGCATTCGACTCGAAAGAGAACTCAAAGAGAGACTTAAAGAGCTCGCGGGCAATCAAGGCTATCAAGCTTTGATTCGAGATTTGCTCTGGAATTACGTGCAGCAGAAGTCTGGAGAGTATCGGCAGATGTTTTCTCGATCGGATATTCGAGCCAGCATTAATGCCACAGCACAGCAGGAGGAACGCTGCGCGCTTACAGGAGAGTTGATCCGACCGGGCGGCCCGATGTTATTAGGCCTGACGATGCACGGCGAAATGGTGCCGCTGAGTATAGGGAGTATGCCTGGTTGACACTCCTGGGCCTGAAGGCATGAGGATTCTTCTATCTACGAGCTGACTTGCTCTAATTGGATTTCTCCAACGAAAGTAGAGGACAATTCTCCCGAAGCGTTATTTGCATCTAGTGCAAGAGTTCCGGTATGCCCTACCGTACTCAATCCCCGACTTAGGATTATTCTAGCTGCGTTCTCGTCTCTATCTAACAAGCACCCACATTTACAAGCGTGGGTTCTAGTAGATAGAGTTTTTTTGACGATTTCACCACAACTAGAGCATTCTTGACTGGTATATTGCGGATTTACCGCAACCGTTACCCGCTCGAATACTTTTCCAAAATATTCAAGCCAGACACGGAATTGATACCAAGATGCGTCGTTAATAGACTTGGCGAGACAGTGATTCTGCACCATATTTTTGATTCTCAAATCTTCGTAGGCTATCAAGTCGTTGGACTGAGTGACGCACCTTGCCAACTTTAGGGCATGGTCTTTACGTTGCCTGCTTATTTTGAGATGGCGCTTACCAAGAATCTGTCGAGCTTTGCCTCTATTCTTTGAACCTTTGACTTTTCTAGATACCCGACGTTGACTGCGTTTGAGAACACGTTCACCTTTCCTCAGAAACCTAGGATTTTCAACCTTGATTCCGTTTGAATCGGTGTAATATTCTTTTAGCCCGACATCCAATCCAATAGTATTACCTGTCGGCGCTGTATTTTCCTTTCGGTCAACATCAATACAGAACTGGACGTACACACCATCCGCACGTTTTACCAATCTAACCCGTTTTATTTGGTTGATTTGGTAAAAATGCAGGTCGCGTGTGCCTTTGAGTTTGAGTTTGCCAATTCCTTTTTTATCCGTGAAAGTTATCGACTTTCTGTCATCTGCAACCTTCCATCCGGTTGACTTGTACTCTACCGAGCGACAGTCTCGCTGGAACTTTGGATACCCTTTTTTACCAGGAATCTTCTTCTTGCAGTTTTCGTAAAATCGGGAGATAGCTGCCCAAGCACGTTCAGCACTTGATTGTCTTGCCATTGAGTTGAGTTCGTCAGCAAACGGAAACGTAGCTGCCAGTACAGCACAATATTTATTCAAGTCGTATTTGTTCTTTTTGGGATTGTCCATCCAATAGCGCAAACAGCTATTGCGGACAAATTGAGCGGTACGAATTGCTTCGTCTACTGCTTTGAACTGACTTGATTTTCCGTAAGATTTAAACTCAAAAACGAGCATGGCTCTACCTCCACTCTTATGCTACCGCAATCAGCACAAAACGGAGTATGGCGTAATGAAAAGTTACAATTAAAGCCGTCCTAGAAGGACGGGGTTTTCAACCCAGTTTTTTGATAAACCAGTTTACCCTTAAATTTGTGAGAGCGATCGGCCTGGGGTGAAGGACCCAGGCGCTGAAGATGGGTTTCCGAAGCATTTCAAGGAGATATATTTAACGAACCGCGAAGACGCGAAGTGCGCGAAGAAAGATGGAGAAGGAAGAAGATAGGCAATTTTAGCGGTTCGGGAGTTTGGTAATGCAGATCCGGAGGCTCGCCCCACGCGCGAGAAGAATGCTAAACTTTCCATCGGGCGTGCCGAACAGACGATCGTACATTTGATGAAAAAAATTAAAGTAATGCTGAAAAACCGCTACTTGACTGCCGCGAGTTCGATCGCCCTTCTCACAATTATTGCCGGATGTGCAGCTACTGAATCACCTCAACTTGCATCTCCCTCTCCTGTAGCTGAATCCTCCCCGCCACCAGTTAAACCAAGTCAGCCTCAGCCCTTAATAGTCTCTGCTACCAATCCCGAAACCCCCACAAATACCAAAATCCAGCAATATCTCAACGGGTTGGCAGCCCAAGGTTTTGCCAAAGAAAACCAAGGCGTTTGGATGCAATCTGGCAATACTTTGCTAGCCAATCATCAAGGTACCGTTCCTCTGTCCGCCGCTTCTATTACCAAAGTAGCAACATCTCTCGTAGCGCTGCAACAATTCGGCCCGGAACATCAATTTATCACCTTAATTGGTACAACGGGAAAAATTGAAAACGGCGTATTAAAAGGATCTTTAATTGTTCAGGGAAGCGAAGATCCGTTGTTTGTCTGGGAAGAGGCGATCGCCCTTGGTAACGCCTTAAATCAAAAAGGCATCAAGCGAGTCAGTGGCAATTTGATAATTGTCGATAAGTTTTACATGAACTTTGAACTCGATCCCCTCAAATCGGGAGAATTGCTCAAACAAGGATTGAACAGTCAAATCTGGCCCAGTGAAGCCGCCGCCCAGTATCAAACCCTGCCTCCCAATACGCCAAAACCCCAAATAGCAATTGAGGGTACTGTCAAAGTTTTGCCCGCATCTCCCAACGAGGTGCAGCCTTTAGTCAAACATTATTCTTTGCCCCTTGCTGAACTGATCAAAAAAATGAATCAGTACAGCAACAATCTCATGGCAGATATGCTAGCGGATACTGTCGGCGGCGCCAAAACAGTCGCGCAAAAAGCAGCAGCAGCAACCGGAGTTCCTCCGGCCGAAATTCAACTCGTCAACGGTTCGGGATTGAGCGAAGAAAATCTCATTTCTCCCCGGGCTGCTTGCGCGTTGTTTATAGCTTTAGAACGCTATCTAGAACCTTACAGCATGACAGTTGCGGATGTCTTAACTGTAGTTGGGAAAGATGAAGGAATACTGGCAGAACGGGCGCTTCCCAAATTAGCAGTGGTCAAATCTGGCACGTTGGATAATGTTAGCGCTTTGGGCGGAGCGCTGCCAACTCAAAAACAAGAAACTGTGTGGTTTGTGATTATGAATGGAGGGGCAAATGTCGAGACATTTCGCACTCAGCAAGAGGTTTTGCTGAAAAGCTTTGTGAATGAGTGGGGAAGTGTTCAAGTTTCGCCGCCGGAATTAACGCCAAATCCTGCTAGAAAGAGTAAGGTATCTCGCAGCGAAATTGTCAATTGATTTGAGGCTGACGCATGGGCCCAGAAACCGGGTTTTTTTACAAAAAGACGGGTTGCCATCCGCAAATTCGGCAAAAAACCCGGTTTCTATACTTGGTAGGGTGCGTCATATCGTTTCCGGTTGCATCGGAATGATTTAACCGCAGAGGGCGCAGAGAACGCAGAGGGAGAGAATACAGAGATGAATAATTCCGATGCTACCGGATTTGATATCAGTACATAAATTGTGAATTGGCAGCTAAAATAATGCAAGTTGATGCACCCTAGGAGTCCAAACTAATTTAATTAGGTGTTTTCGCCCTAGCGACTACAATGCCGATCGCACTTTCGACTCTGCTAATATATCTGTGCAAGTCGTAAGCAACTGTCACCTCCCCAGCCGGCGAAGCGTGAATTAAACCCATATTGCCGTCAGCATTGCGGTAGACTAAACCCGTGTGGGTGACATCCAATCCTTTAACATCCGTGGCTACCGCTACAATATCCCCTGGTTTTAACTGAGAATAAAGACTTTTTATCTGATTTGTCGGGATGTAATTAACAGTAGTTTTGGCTAAGTCTGCTTCTTGGCTGACTATGCACTGATAAGTTGCATAGTCTTTGACCATTTGCGGGTAACTGCTGCGGTGCTGACTCATGAAATTTAGTGTTTTATTCATGGGTACTCCCCCTAATTCAGCGGTGATATTTTCCACTGTTTGCCGTTTTTGATTGTCGTTAATCCATTCGGAAAAATAGTGCAATCTGCTGCAATAACCGTTCATTTTACCGTTTAAATACCGCTGTTCTTCTATGCGATTTACAAAATTTTGATAGTCGTAATCTTGTACTGCTACGCCCCTGGCGATCGCCAAAACGGTTTCTACAAATAAAACGCAGTCAAATTTATTCAAAGTTACGATCAACTTTTCTTCGCCGGATTTGTCCAGCAAACCCGCGGCGTAGGGCAATCCTTGGAACTTATCGGCGATCGCCTGGACGATTTCTCCGATCGAGCGATCGTGCAAATTTTGTTGTTTTGCATACTGTACAACCTGTTCAAAACGTGCTATGTCTTCAGGTTGTGCAACGGTTTCTCTCTCGGTATTATTTGAGTCCGGTCGTCTCGCCAGCACTTTCAGCAATTCGGAATAGGAAATTTCCGCTAAATTGTTGAAGTCCCACAACATACTCGGAAAACTGGAAACAGTTTGCTTGTTTGTTATTTCCCGATTTTCGCTTTCTCCCGTCAAGGAAAACGCTACATCCGCGCCCTGTCCTGCTGTTTGTCGATCGACAACATATCCCGTAGCAGATTGAGACTGAAATGCCCAAACATCAGGTATCAAAGAATTATTCGCGCCGACGATCGCAAATCCCAAAACAGCCAGACTCCAAAAATTTCTCATGTTTTTCAAAGGATTTTGCTTCAACTCAGTGCTATCCTGAAAATTTTACAATTACTAGAAGTCTCAATCAGCCTAGTAGACCGATAAAATTGGCAACAGCGGACTAGATGGATACACTTGTCATTTAGATGCCGCCCTATTATAAACTGATCGTGCGAGTTTGATAGCACAAAACTGTAATGCAAGTAGAACGCCGACGCCGCCCGCGCCCAATTCCCGCCCGACGCCCAATCGAGCCCCTCGGCCCAATCCGGCCACGACGCCAAAGCAGCCAGCCTCCTGTCCAATCCCGTCGTCGAGTCAGGACGAAATTTTCTCGCTTAAAATACCGTAACATCCTGTGCTTAATTGCCGGGGCGATCGCGATCGGTTGGATTGTCACAATACCGTTCAGAATTCGCCGTGCCCCAGAACCGCCAGTCATCTTGCCTCAACAGGCCGTCTCGCCTCAAGAAACACTCTCGCCTCCGACAATTGAACCATCGGAAAATTTAGCCGATCGTCAAAGCGAGCCTACCTTTAGCTACAACATCAAAACACCTCCCAATCCAGTTTACTCTCAAGAATTGCAAGGGATTGTTGATGAATCTGTGAAAATTGCAACCAGCAAAGGACTGCCCGCAGAACGGCTATCAATTACCTTATTTGATGTCAGCAATTCCCAAAGTCACACCTTTGCCGGATATCAAAATCAAACTCTCCGATTTCCCGCTAGCGTGGCCAAGTTATTTTGGATGGCAGCGTTCTACTCAGCCATAGAAAAAGGCCTCATTACGCAAAGAGAATCTGCCTTTAAAAACGACCTCGAACAAATGATGCGCGTCTCCAACAACGATGCTGCTAGCAGACTTTTAGACAAAATCACAGATACAAAATCCGGCGGCAGGCTCGCAGGAGAAGAGTTGCAAACCTGGCTGAAAAAGCGCACTCAAATTAACACATTTTTCCAGTCTGCCGGCTACAATGATCTTCGTATAAGCACCAAAAATTATCCCATATACTATTTAAGACAAGAAGGGCCAATCGGTCGCGACTTGCAATTGCGGGGCGATGCTTCTGTGCCGATTCGCAATCAAGTAACTACCGACCAAGCCGCCAGATTAATATATGAAATCTATACTAGACAAGCGGTTTCTAGCGTCGCCAGCCGCAAAATGGCTTACTTGCTAACGAGAGACTTAGACCCCAAGGCGTGGAAAAATGACCCTCTCAACTCGATACAAGGATTTTTGGGCGAATCTTTACCACCTAATATTTATTTTGGTTCCAAAGTAGGCTATACTTCCAAATCCCGCAGCGAAGCGGCATTTGTCAGAACTTTAGACGATCGCGCGATTTATATCTTAGTTGTTTTCGCAGACGATCCGGCTTATGCCAAGGACGAAACAGCATTTCCGGCAATTTCCCGATACGTTTTCGATCGGCTAAACGCTCGTGGCCCCAGCACTTTGCAGTAATATGGAGTAGGGCCTGTTGACTGTTGAGTGTTGACTGTTGACGGTTGACTGTTAGTCGAAAAACTGAATGATGGTTAGATGCAATCGGGTAGCATCGGAATTATTCGTCTCTCTGTTCTCTTCCTCTGTTTTCTAGGCGTCAACAGCGGTTTAATCATTCCAATGCAACCGGATTTGATATTACTTGTTTCCATTGGTGGCCTACAACCAAAGCTATATCATTCCGGTGCAACCGGAATTGATATAACTTATATCTTGCACCATTCTCAATTAGTCTTTTAGGAACAGGCTTTCCGGCCTGTTCCACAAGAAAATCTAGTCTTTGTGGAACGGGCATCTTGCCCGTTCCTGAGAATGGTGAAAGATGTGAGTAGTAATGAAGTGGTTTGTCTCTCGTCTGCCAAGCGCTAACTATAAACAATCAGTTAAACAATTGATTGACCTGACACAATTTAACTGGGGCGAAAGGATTCGAACCTCTGAATGGCTGGACCAAAACCAGCTGCCTTACCACTTGGCGACGCCCCAACGTCTCAACATTTAATATAGTAACACCCAGACACGGGAATCTGTCAAGCATTTTGACAAGAAAATTTAAAAAATGTTTTTGGAAGCGATCGCCCGCAGGTTTATTCTTTGCTCGCAGGGGGGCGAGCTAGCGGGATTTCAATCCTGAAATCCGCTCCCTGTCCCGGTTCCGAGATACACTTCAAACTTCCTCCGTGTTTTTCCACCACTATCTGGTAGCTGATAGACAAGCCGAGCCCCGTACCCTTGCCTACAGGTTTAGTGGTAAAGAAAGGGTCAAACAAGTGGCATTTAGCTTTTTCGGGCAATCCGGGCCCGCTGTCTTGAATCCGAATCACCACAACTTGACCCCTCGACTTTCCTGACTCATCAGCCTCCGAGTCTGGGTTCACCACCGCCGTCGAGATTTTGATCGTCTTGGGTGGAGGCTGATTTTCCAAAGAGTCGATCGCATTCGCCAAAATATTCATAAATACTTGGTTGAGCTGTCCGGGATAGCACTCTACCTTCGGCAAGTCGCCGTAGTTTTTAATCACCTCAATTCCCGGCACTAGCCCGTTTGACTTCAAGCGACTCTGCAAAATCAGCAGCGTGCTGTCAATCCCTTCGTGAATGTCCACCGGCTTCATCTCTGCTTCGTCGTGTCGCGCGAAGTTCCGCAGAGACAGAACAATTTGGCGGATGCGTTCAGTTCCCATCTCTATTGAAGACAGAATTTTCAGCAAATCCGGCACTATGAACTCAACATCGATTTCTTCGTTTTTGTCGATAATTTCGGGGCAAGGCTCGGGGTAGTGCTTTTGATACAAGTGCAGCAAATCCAGCAGATTTTTCATGTACTGCTTGCAATAAGTCAAGTTGCCGTAAATAAAATTAACCGGATTGTTAATTTCGTGGGCGACGCCGGCGACCATTTGACCAAGAGAGGACATTTTTTCGTTTTGGATGAGCTGAGCTTCTTTCTGCTGCAACTGCTGCAAAGTTTCCGTCAGTTGGCGGGCTTGAGTTTGAGCGGCTAAGGCTGCCGCGCGGGTTTGGGCGTAGAGTTCGGCTTGGTCGATCGCGATCGCCAATTGATCCACCACCGCTTGCAGCAATTCCACTTCGCTCGTTGCCCAGGAACGGTGGCTGCTGTAATGGTTGCAAACTACAGCACCCATTTGACCGGAGCGAGTCTTGAGCGGCAGCAGCAGGTTAGAAACAATACCGAGACTGCTCAAAAAAGCTCGCGTGGCCGGTTCGATGCACAGTGCTGTTGCAGCGTCGCCGATCCGGAGCGTTTGGCGGTGGCAAATTTTCTCGGCCAGCAGGGTTACTTGTTCGATCGGGTATTCTGTAAGTCGGTCTTTGACTTCGGGATTTGCCGCTTCGTGGGTGATTGCAAAGCTTGGCTGCCCGTCTCGCGAGATGGAATACCACAAAAAGTAGCACTGGTCAACCTGCAACAAGCTGCGAATTTCGTTGACAGCCGTATCTAAAATTTTGTCGAGGTCGAGGGAATTCCGCATCTGGCTGGCGAGGCCGAAGAGCAGCGCTTCGCGGCGGCTCAACAATTCTTCTCGGGCAGTGACGCGATCGATCGCCACGGCGATGGCGTTAGCCATGCAGCCCAGAACTTCTAACGCTCCCTCGCTTGCCAAAGCGCTACTGCACAGAGCCATCACTCCCACCAACCGCTCCTCCACAATCAGCGGATAGGCAATGGCACAGAGAGACGGGTTCGACAGTAGGCACACAGGAGCCGTTTGGAGGTTTCCCGCTTCTGTTGGCACCCAATCTTCTATTTCCCGTGCCAACTCTTGGCTGCTAAGTCCTGAATAGGCCTGCAATTCTAACCGCTCTGTCTGCGGGTTGAAAGTCCAGATGCTCACCCCTGTGGCGTCTAGGTACTCTACCATTGCCTCGGTGCAGCGGTTGAGGATGACGGATATTTTCCCGCCTTGTCCGAGGGCTGCACCGACTTTAGCTTGCAGGGCTCCCAAGCGAGCTCGCTCTTGTAGGGATGCTGCCGTTAGTTGGCGATCGGAGGTGTCGCGGGGGGCGGCAACAATTTCTCGGATTTGTTGGGTATCGTCCGCGCGCCCGATGCCCGCTGAAGCTTCCCACCCATATTGAGATTTGCCTGTTTCCCCCAGCGTCGGGAGCTTTTTTGTTCCGTATATTGTCCTGCTACTCTGTGGCGTATGTACCGCATACCAGCTCGATCGGTTCGAGCCAGGAACTAACTCCGAGATTTGCTGGCTGTTCGAGCTGATATCTTCTACCTCTGGCAACTGTTTCTGCGCTTTGACTAATTGCCAGCGCAGCTCCACCAAACTCGCAACTTGCCGACTTAAAGCTTGGAGAGCTTCTATCGTTTCTTTTGTCAAGTCTCGCGGCACCGAGTCCATGACGGATAGCACTCCCAGCATCTGCCCCTCTGAGCTCACAACTGGGATTCCGGCGTAAAATTTCACGAAGGGGTAGAAAACCGTTAGGGGATGCTCGCCAAATCTCACATCTGTGGAAGCGTCTCGAACAATGGCGGCAGGCAGTTCTTTAAAGGAATTTATAGGAAGTTCGATCGCCAATTCGGGAGCAACTGGCGGTTGTTGCAGGGAAATTACCCGGTCAAATTCCGAGTTTGAGTTTGAGCCAACGGCGAACTCTTCGGGAATTTGGTCCAGGGCGCGAGCGCAAAAATTCAGGTAACGGTGGGCCAAAGTTCGATCGATACCTAACTGCGACTTCAACCAGTGGCGATTACCGTCAATCAAGCTCAAGAAAGCAATAGGAGTTCGGCCGATCTGAGCTGCCAAACCTACCAAATTGTCCAAGCAAGCGTCTGGAGCAGAGCCGAGAAGCTGATACAAGTCAATGTTATGGAGCTTGAACACTTTTTTATCAAGAGGCAAGGGTGCTTTCATCATGTGTAACTGCCCGTCTAGTTGCTGGCAACCGCCCTTCTCAATACTTTCGAGAAAAACAAGCTATGAATTGTGTAATGGGAGACTGTGGGCGCAAATTCGGCGCAGGCTGCTTGCGCCAAATTCAGACTAACCTCTTGACCGATCTGGAAACTTTTGGGTTATGGGAGTTAGAGCACCCCAGATCTAAGACTATATAAATTATACTTCCAGTTGACTATGCTTTTGAATACCTCCGGCTCTCTAAATCTAAGAGCCTCTGTTGGGAGGAAGCCGCTTTCCAAAATATATGACTATTGCTTACCTATAATTTTTTAATCAGTTTAATTGTATTTTAACAGACTTGTCTAATCGTGGGTAGCTGGCTTGCTGGTAGATTTAAATGAGGGGTTTGTGCCACAATACCAGTGTCCTTTACCGAGCTGTGCCTTAGCCGGTAGTTCAACTACAGTTAGGAGATGAATTACAAAAGATTGGTAAGATGTTAAACTTTGTAACAATAGTTGTTCAAACTCGACCTTTTAGGGTTTATGGGCCCGGATGCACATTTTGCAACTGTTGTAATTGCCGATAGACCACTCTCCCAATCCCTTTTTTCGGGCTTGAGGTAAAAAAAACCGGGCTAAAGTTTCAACTAACGCTCCAACGGGGTTGACAATTATTGCACAGAGACAACTCTCAAAAAATGACGGCGGGAATTATGTTTGGTATTTTCAACAACTATAAATAAACAGGGAGAAGAATATGTCTGCAAGTAGCAGTCAAGTACCAACTATTTTGGCAGTTGATGATAGCGTCGTGATGCAAGGACTTGTTAAACAGGCCTTAAGCAAAGAGTTTCGAGTTCTCGTAACCGACAATGCAGTGGATGCTTTGTCAACGATTTATCACGAACAAATTTCTGTTTTGTTGCTGGATGTTTCGATGCCTGGTATTGACGGATTGGAACTCTGCCGCACGGTGCGGAGCTTGCCTCAGTTTCAGAATTTGCCGATCGTAATGCTGACAGCGCGAGATGGAGCCTTTGATAAGGTACAGGGGCGTTTGGCGGGAGCAACAGAGTATTTAACTAAGCCGTTTGATGCTGATAAGTTGCGCGAGGTAATTGGTAAGTTTATCAAAATCAAATAATCGGAATTAGGAAAAAAAATCATTTTTGAGTAATTAATGAAGTAATTTGAGTAATTAATGAACTAAAAAGTTGCGATCGCGCTCTGTGATCCTCGACTTCTTTAACAAGTCGGGGGGCGGGGTATTCTGCACAATTTGCGAGGTAAGTCCTAAATTTTTAATTTAGCCAGGAGTAGGGGAGCGATCGCACTGACAGGTAGAACATATTGGGCGGCACCGAGGGCGATCGCCTCCTTGGGCATTCCGAAGACAATGCAGCTAGCTTCGTCTTGGGCGATTGTCAACCCCCCTTGTCTGGCGATAGCCAACATTCCGTCAGCACCATCTCTACCCATTCCTGTCAGCAAAACCCCCGCTGCTGCCCGACTATAAAAATTAGCTACCGACTTAAAAGTCACCGTTACAGAAGGGCAGTGTCCCGCAGCATGAGCCGATTCTGAATAAACAAATCGCCCTTGAGAGTCCAATTCTAAATGACGTTTTTCGGGCGGGAAATAAACAGTACCTGCTTGTGGCAACTCCCCAAAAGAAGCTATCTTAACAGGCAGTTTCGATTCATTACCCAGCCAATTAACTAATCCTTGCAAAAAACCTTCACTGATGTGCTGGACACAAATTATAGGCACGGGAAAGCTAGCCGGAAGTTTAGAAATAATCGCGTACAGTGCTTGCGGCCCCCCTGTCGAAGCCCCTATAGCCAATACTTTAATTGTTGGAGATTTAACAGTTTCGTGGGAGAATTTGTAATTAGCAACTGGTGCTTGGTTGATTTTTACAAGTTGATTATTATATTCTGTTGACATCTTTTTTTGATGCCGTGTAAATACTTTAACTCCTGAGAGGATTTTAACTTTAGCTATTAATTGATTTGCGAGGCGACCGTAATCAGATACCAACCCGCCAATCGGTTTCGGAAAAACATCCAATGCACCAGCCTTTAACAGTTGAAATACATTCTGAGTATCATTCGCTTGCACTGAAGCACTAATTACTAAAATTGGTAGCGGATATTTCTTCATTACTTCTTCCGTAAATTCTAACCCGTTCATTGGTACCATGTTCAAATCCGTACAGATTACTTGGGGCTGAAGTTTGGGGATTAATTCTAGTCCTTCTAATCCGTTGCAAGCGGTTCCTACAACTTGGATGTCTGGCGAGGACTCAAAAATTCGTTTGAGGACGAGCGTAACTACTGGAGAATCTTCAACTAACAATAGTTTAATGGGCGATAACATCAGTTTGCTGGGAAATGGGGAATGGGGAATGGGAAATAGGGCACTTGTGCTGCCCTTCGACTTACTTTCCTTCGGCGAAGCTGAGCGGGCAAACCGCGCAGGGCGAGTGGCTAGCTCAGCACGAGTCGCTCAGTAACCGGGTAGTCAAAGTATTGGGCATTGATGAGCATCGATGCACGGGTAATTGTGCACTGGGCACTGGATATTGGGCCTTGCTAATTGATAGTAAATAACAAATGCCTCATAACCAAGGAGTAATGATTTATGACTAAACTAACCTTTTTAGTGTCTCTACCAACACATCTTGATTGAAAGTACCTTTAGGAATATAAGCATTTGCTCCCGCATCAGCACCTCTTTTTTTATCTTCATCCGATGCCAAAGATGTTACTAAAATTATCGGCAACTCACTGTATTCTTTTTGCTCCCGAATCTTAATAGTCAGGGCCAAACCGTCTAAATTGGGCATTTGTATGTCAGAAATCACAGCATCAAAATCGCGAGTTTTCAATTTATGGAAAGCATCCAACCCGTCTACGGCAGTCACAACTTCGTAACCCGCAGCTTCCAGGATGCGTTTTTCTTGAGTGCGCGTGGCGATCGAGTCTTCTGCTAATAGTATAACTTGTTTCCGGGTGGCAGTCTCAAGTTGCGATCGCGCACTCCCAACCCCACGAGACGAAACTTGCTGGCGTACAGATTTTATCAAATCGTGGGGATTGAGTACCATACAAACTTCCCCAGTAGCGAGAATTGTGGCACCCGAAACATTTCGCACCCGTTTCAGCAATTGACTTTGAGGTTTCATCACCACATCCTGTTCGTCAATCAAACCATCTACAAATAATCCCAATCTTTCCTCCCCTACTTTCAAAACAATACAAGGCATTTTGGAAGTTGAATTTAGGAAGTGTTTTTGATTTTTTATCAAAAATTCGCTCCCGGTTTCCTGTCTCAAATACCGATTTTTTTGCCAGCCTTGTCTATTGTTTAATTCTAGTAAATTTGTCAGGTGAGCAACTGACAGAGGCTGACCCTTTGAAAGTATAGTTTCCTTACCTTCTATAGCAAATATCTCAGACGGCGAGACCTGTTGTGCCGTGTCTACAAACTCGACTGGCAGAGCATAAGGAATGTCTTCAACTACGACAATTAATACATTGGCTGTAGCTAAAGACGTGCTGATTTGCAGCCTCAAAGTGCATCCTTTGCCCGGCAAAGACTCTACTTGAATACTACCTTTTAGGGCTTCAACATTAGTGCGAACTACATCTAAACCCACCCCGCGGCCCGAAACTTCGGTAACAAATTTTTTGGTCGAAAAACCCGGAGTAAAAATTAAAGATTGTACTTGAGTTTCTGTCATTTCTGCCAGTTGTTCAAGCGTACAAATATTACGTTTTACAGCCGTTTGTTTAATGCTCTCTAGATTTAGTCCCCGACCATCATCAGCCACTTCAATAATAATATTGCTAGCCATATTATAGCCTTTAATTCGGAGAGTAGCCACGGGAGGTTTACCTAGTTTTTTCCGCTCCTCAACAGTTTCAATACCGTGGTCGATCGCATTTCTAATCATGTGCATTAAAGGGTCTTTCATTTCCTCTAAAATGCGTTTGTCTGCTGTAGTTTCGCCTCCTTCAATCACTAATGCAACTTCTTTCCCTTCCCGTTTAGCTAAGTCTCGAACAGTTCGAGGAAATAAATTAAAAATAGTAGACAAAGGCAGCAGTCTCAGAGTGCGAATTCCTGATTCTAATGCCTCAGCGATTAATTCGAGTCTGGCAGTATCTTCATAAACTCGATTTCTCAAGCGGTTGACTAAAGTTCCGAGACGCTCCAAACGTTCTTCTGTACGGTGATAGTAATCCTGCAATTGGCTAAATTTACCGTTGGCTTTAATACCGTTTTCATCTATTTGCATCCGATCGACAGTCAAGCTAGTTACAAAAAATTCTCGGCTCCACTCTTCCCACAAAGTTGTAATTTGTTCGATCTCTGCAACTCGGTGTCCTAGTCGAGTTTTTGTGACAGTAAGTTCCCCTGCTTGAGTCATTAAATCGTCTAAATTTTGGGTAGCAACGCGAATGGTTTCAATGCGGTAAGATGAGGTAGAGGATGCAGTAACTGCCGACTGCGAGGCCGACGCAGGGGCGGGTTCAGAAGGTGCAGGCAAGTTTTGAGCTTGCAGTGGAAATTCTGGCTGGGATTGTAGGGGTAAAAAAGAGGAATTATTCTCTAAGTTAACGACTTCTGAATTTTCAACTTTTGTTTCTGGTTGTTGGGTAGGAGGCTCAGTAAATTGCGGTTCTACGAACGGTTGTTCTGGTACTGGTGAAGATGATGGCTCTACGATTGAGGCGGCAGCCTGTGGCTGTAACTGACTAGAAGCACCCATCATGCTAGCGAGGATATAAAATGTATTAATGCCGGAATCTTGGCCGGTAACGGCTTCGTTAACGAGTTTGCGGATGGCGTCTAAACCTTGCAAAAGCCGATCGCTAATATCTGAATTTAGTGGAGTTTCTCCCCGCTTGACACCTCCCAAAATATGCTCCATTTGATGAGCTAAAGATGCTACATTTTTTACTCCCAGCATCCCAGCATCACCTTTAAGAGAATGGGTTTCCCGCAACAATTGTTCTAACTTAGCTAAGTCGTCTGGATGTTGTTCTAAGTACAGCAATCCGTCATCTAGTTTCTGTAAGTGTTCTTGACTAGCGACTTTAAATACATCTCGAAGTTCTTGATCTTCAATCATCATATATGTTTTTGAGTAATAGGTAATTGAGCATGGCTCGTGGGTAATTGGTAATGATAATTATCTTGACTACTCAGTCGATTGCTAATGACTAATGACTAATGACTAATGACTAATGACTAATGACTAATGACTAATGACTAATGACTACACTACTTCTTTAAGATTAAATGCAGCTTCTGTGAGTTGTTGAGTACCGATTTTAACTTGATTAATGCCGCTGACTGTTTGAGACGCGGATTCCTTCATAGAACTCATGGCATCACCTACTTGCTGAATTGCGATCGCCTGCTGTTTAACATTAAATGAAATTTGCTGGTTGCTAGCAAACACCAGATTGCAAGCTTCCCTCACACCCGTAAAAGCTTCTGCCGTATCTTGTGCTGTTTTCACCCCTTCTGCAACCGTTTTGCGACTATCTTCAGTTGCTTTCACCGTAGAGTCGATCGCGCCCTTAATTTCTGGAACAATACCATTAATTTTTTGTGCTGCTTGTTGGCTTTCATCTGCTAACTTACGAATTTCGCTTGCTACCACCGCAAAACCTTTACCGTACTCACCGGCTCTGACTGCTTCAACAGCAGCGTTGAGAGCCAGCATATTAGTTTGGCTGGCTAAATCGCTAACCAAACTTGCGAGAGTCGATATATTGCCAATCTGACTCGTGCTGTCGTCGAGTCGATGATTTTGCTTAGAAATTGCCACCACAGCTTCTCTAAGATTCAGCATTTGATTGAGAGTTTGATCTACCTTTTTAGTACCTTCTTCGGCGAGATTTAAAGCTTGGCGAGCGGCAGCGGCAACAGACTCAGCTTGCTCGGCTGTTTGCTGAGAAGATCTGCCCAAATTTTCGAGAGTTATAGTTGTTTGATTGACAGAGACAAATTGCCGATCGGCTATTTGCTCTTGCCGGTTCATATTAGATTCTATTTGCAGTGAAAATGACGATATTTGGTAAATCAACCCCCGAATGAGAGCAACAATCTGTTGCAAAAAAAACCATCCCAATCCCAGCACCACAGCCAGGGAAACAATAGCAATAAACGCTGCTATTTTCTGAAGAGAATCAATAGAAGAAAATAGCAACTTTTTGGGTGAAGTATCCACAATTACTAAAAATTTATTTTTATTTTCCTGGCTGGGAAAAACTGTATTATAGCTAATCACTAGATCCGTCTTGTCAATATTTCCCTTGCCACCTGAGAGTATTTTAGCAACAATGTCTCCTGAATAATCATTTTTGACATTTTCCTTAGTTTTGAGTTCAAATCCCCAGGCTTTTTGAGGATTGGGATGAGCCAGATAATACCCATCTTGATTTAAGATAAAAGATTGGTCTGATAGTTCAGGGTTAAAATTTTTAACCAGATCGAGCAGAGTGCTACCCAGAGCATTCGTAATAATAAAGCCTTGTCTTTGTCCTTTGGGATTAAAAATTGGAGTGGCGTAGCGAATGGTTGGCTTGTAAGGAATTTCTATTTTCCCCCTTTCCTCATTCAGATTTAAGGAAGACACATAGACTTCTCCTGATTTTAGCTTCATAGTTGCCGAAAAGTAATCTTCGTCTGCTTTATTTTGTAGTTGAGAATCGGGAATAACTTGGAGATTTGTGCCGTCAGAATCTACGCGCACGATCTCCTTACCGCTGTTATCTATGTAACGCGATTGCATATAATATGGCTTGGCTTCCATCAACGATAAAAATGTGAGTTGCATTCGATAAACCCAATCTTTATAAGTTGAATTAGTTTGTTTGTCTACTCCCTTTCCTTCTCTCGCTCTAATCATTCCCTGAACTGGGGGAGTTTTGCGGAGAAACAAAATATCGGCTCTCAGATTGTCAAATTGGTTAATCATTTGATTGGCGGTGGAATTAACACTGTCACTAAGGGTTATTAATGCTAAATTTTGTAGTGCTTCTGTTGAAGAAGAAATGCCATACCAACCAACCAGAGATACTGGAATCAAGGTACTTAAAATTAGGAGGAGGAGCAGTCGGTGCTGCATTTTTTGGAAAAATTTGTTCATCATTGGTTACGGGGAATTGGTTACTGGGAACTTGTACGCTCGCATAGTCTAAGTATAGGGAATTGGGAACTTGTACGCTCGCGTAGCCGAAGTATAGGGAATTGGAAAATTGTACGCTAGCGTAGCCGAAGTATAGGGAATTGGGAATTGGTAGTAAATAAAAAATAACAACTCCCCAATAATAACTCACCAATCACAACTAACTACACTGCTGATTTGAGATTAGGTTCTGATTTGCCCAGAAACAAGTTATTACTCCCGTTAAGATCGCGGGAATTGTAGCGATGCCGATCGCCAAAGCAATTGATTTAATTTTTAAGGATATATTGGGCATTTTTTCGGAACTACTCATAATTCATCGATCTCCTACAAAACTGCTTTCAAATCTAAGGCTGCTTCATTCAATTTTTGAGTGCCGACTTTAGTTTGACTGATACCGCAAGCGGTTTGGGCTGCCGCTTGATTGAGGGAGTTCATAGCTTGCACTACCTGTTCGATCGCGATCGCTTGCTGTTTGGCATTCAGCGAAATTTGCTGAGAACTCAAAACCACATTGTTAATGGCATTGGCAACTCCTGCAAATGCCACTGCGGTTTCTGAGGCAATATTCACGCCCGATTCCACAGTTTTAGTTCCTTCGTCTGTCACCATTACCGTTGAGTTAATCGCCCTTTGAATATCAGCCACTAATAGATTAATTTGCGCTCCCGATTTTTTACTGCGATCGGCCAGTTTGCGAATTTCTGACGCCACCACGCCAAACCCCTTGCCGTGTTCCCCCGCCCGCACTGCTTCAACAGCAGCGTTGAGTGCTAACATATTAGTTTGATTGGCCAAATCGCTAACTACAGTTGAGATATTACCAATGTGATCTGTTTGTTCGCTCAACTCTATAATTTGTCCTTGGATATCCTGAACTTTAGTTTTTAGAGTGGCCATTGCTTCTAAAGTTTGTTCTACAGCTTTTGTGCCACCTCCAGCTAAATTCAAAGCTTGCATTGCTTGAACCACGGCTGTTTCTATCTGCTGTGATGTCGCCCTGGAAGATGCTCCCAATTCGTCCATTGTAGTAGTAGTTTCATTTACTGAAGCTGCTTGCTGACTTGCCATGCGTTCCTGTTCTTCCACGGTGGCTGCGATCTCAGTGGAAGAAGTGGCGATCGAGCTAATGGCCCGATCGATAGTTTGTGCAATTCCTGACGAAATCAACCCAGCTATAATAGTACCTAACACCAATAAAAGTACGGAAGCAAATACCACAGCCCAGAGCAAGAAAACTAAAGATTCCTTCGTTTTTGCGGTGGCTTGCTTAATCGCATTGACTTCAATGTCGCGAAATTGCTTATTCACTTCCACAAATTCATTCACAAATTTTGTCTGTTTTCCGGTGTTAAATATAGCCACGGCTTCCGCCCTCTTATTTTGTTGTAAAAAACCCATCATTTCGTTAGAACTCTCATAATATTGGTTGCAGAGTTGTAGCATCTTCTCTAAACGTTCTTTTTGTGCAGGATTTTGGATCATTGACTCAACACTATTAGCCGACTGCCGTGCTAATTCTAAACCTGTTTGAAAATCATTTAAAAAGTCCGTATTTTTATTATTAATTAAATAGCCGCGCAACCCCCGTACCATTTGCTCGGCACCTGCAGACATATTATTTGTGTGTCTGATCACATTTTCGATCCTTTCTACTTCTTGAAAATTACTCAATACCTGATTAGTGGTTGTATAAACTAGCACGGGAAAACCCAAGTATATAGTTGCGGGCGCTACATATGCAAGCAGCATTCTCTTCCTAATATTTAATTTTATTAAGTTAGCAAACATATTTTTCTCCTTAATTTTAGTCCAATATGGCTTGAAAAGCGAGGGGATTTGGTATAGCGTATGTTGAAGGAAGAAGGAAGAAGCTGCTTCGGCTCGCTTCCCTTTGACTAAGCTCAGGGGAGGCGAAGCCGATCGCCATTCGGTTACGATCGGGGCGCGATCGGCAAGTCGCGGTTCCTCTCCTGAGCGTAGTAGAATGGCAAGTTAAAAAGAAGGAAGAAGC
Organism: Microcoleus sp. T3_D1; assembly: GCF_036700405.1. Taxonomy (NCBI): domain Bacteria; kingdom Bacillati; phylum Cyanobacteriota; class Cyanophyceae; order Oscillatoriales; family Microcoleaceae; genus Microcoleus; species Microcoleus sp. T3_D1. Next base: position 84,212 of record NZ_JAUBOV010000009.1, on the reverse strand, counting down.
AATAAAATCAATGATTTGGGCCCCGAACAACTTCCTCACCGTATTGGCGGTTGCTATATAGCAAGTCTAAATCATTCATGCAGATTGGTAGGGTTAGTGACAAGACTGCCTACCCCGACCCGCTTAAGCACGGGGGGAGTGGACATACCTTAATTTTACAACTCATTTAGACGCACTATATAAGATAAAATCTGCTAGCATCGTCGTGGTAAAGTCGAGTCAAGTGCTCACCATATGTATCTTCCATATATCAGCGCCATTTTCAGCTTTTCGACTCACTGTCAATCGTCCAGTGTCAACCGTGAAACGTCAACAATCATCGCGATCGTGCAACCGGAACTGATATAATTGAGATAACTTGTTGATTCAAACCTCCTCATCAACCACCAGTCCTCCTTTGGTCAGCAGTTTTTGCAAGTTCAGAATAGCCATCATTTTTTCCCCGTAAATAGCTGTCCCCCGGAGATATTCGCGGTTGACAGAATACAGTGCAGTCGGAACAGCCGCAATTTCCGACACATTTAAGTATATAATATCTAATATTTCGTCAACAACTATACCAGTGACAAAATCCCCAACTTCAACAACGATCGCCTTAGAGAGATAATTTGCAGCATCCGACATATTTAAAGACATATTTAAAACACTGCGAATATCAATTAGCGTCACAATTTCTCCCCGTAAATTTATATTTCCCACTATGCGATCGGGAGTGCAAGGAACCGGAGTTACTTGACCAATGTCAGTAAATTCGCGCACTAGCTCTAAAGGAATACCCAAGTATTCGCCATTCAAAGCAAACACTGCCAAAGACATATTAATTGCAGCACCATTTTCCCCCTCGCCTTGCCGCCTTAAATTATTAGCCCGCGATTGAAAAATAGCTTTTTCTTGCGGGGTAGCGTGCGGGCAAAAAACGTCCCGCTTGCTCATAATTTTAGGATTTTCGCCTAACCATTTTCCATTTATTTGCCACTTTAAATTTTTCGTCTCTGCCTCACCTGCTGTTTCTGCACTACCTGCATTGCTGGGAGAAACAGACCAGCTTTCCTCTGACTTTTTGGGAGAATATCTAATTAGGGAATCGAGATTCAGCAGCATGATAATATCGGCTTCGCAGCGGGCCAATCCAGCTACAAAATGATGAGAGGCTTCTGAATTATCTCGCCCGTAAGATAGCTGCGGAGCGATCGCATCTTCTGAGATTTCCTTAACTTCGCGAACTTGATTGACAATTATACCGAGTTGCGATTCTTGCCACTCTAGGACGATCGTACTATCTGTCAGAGAATACTCTTGCCAAACGTATCCAAAACGGAGATTCAGATCCATCACGGGCAGAATTTCGCCCCGAAGGTCGATCGCCCCAACAATATCTTGAGGTGCTTCTGCAATTGCTGTCAACTCCGGCAGAAAGAAAATTTCCCGAACGTAGCAGGCTTCTATACCGCAGAGAAAACCGTTCTGTTCAAAGATAAGATACGGTTTAGTTTCCATATTTTAGTGTACAGTTTCTTTACTGTATAATTTTAACAATTTTTTTTTAACATTCATCAGCACTTGACTAGCTGTCATTTTACCCTGGGAATCTATGGGAGTGTGGGGCGGTAGTGCTTTCAGGATTTCACAAGATGAATTGTACATTTTAAGAGCTCTTTTTACTTGACCTTCTTTATTGTATATATTCCCTAGTTCTATATAAGCCGACACAAAAGATGGGCACATATAAATAGTCCTCTTTAATAAATTCTTGGCGGTTTCCAATTGCCCCTGTTCTTCAGCAATTTGAGCTTGTAAATAATCAGTAAATACTGAACCCGGATCGACTTTTCTAGCTCGATTACAGTATTCTATGGCCTGAGAATAATTGCCGGAATTTGCCTGAACTTGAGCCATCAAATAATAAGCCTCAAAATTATGTCCCTGCAAATCTATTGCCTCTTGTGCCTTGTTGAGCGCCTCAGCATAATTTTTATTCTTAAATGATTTTTTAGCCTCTAAAATTAGCATTTGAGGCGTTTTATTTTGACCATTTTCTGCTATTATTGTCTGTGAGACTGACACTGCCTTGCCCGCCAAGCCGTCCTCCTGAGAGCGCGCTCCCAGGGGATTACTTATTTTTAATACGGGCGGCATTTCTGGAAAATTGCTGTTAGTAGTAACACTAGGTGGCATCGTTTCCCATGTTAGCAACTCACCACTATCATCGCCCACAGGATCTGCTTTCGGGAATTCCCGAAATGCCGAGTTGGCTTCCCCTACCGTCGCAACCCTAGACTCTATTTGACCGCCTTCCTCCGGTACGGCATCCCGACGCTGATACACCACCGACTCCGGGAAAATCTTGGGTTCAAACTCGTTCATAATTTGACCGTAAACTTCAGCGTGACCGGTCATTAAATATCCTCCAGGTCTCAGGGTATTGGAAAATTTTTTCAGTACCAGTGAAATATACTTATGTTCAAAATACACAAAAACATTTCTACACAAAATTAAGTCTATGTTATAAAGATTTTGGTAAATATTAGGAAACTCATCTGTGATTAAATTTACACAGCTAAAGTTGACACTTTGGCGCAATTCTAGATTAATTTCCCAATCATTTTCCCTCTGATGAAAATACTCCTTTTGTATCTGCGGTTCAACCAAGCGAAACGACCAATGACTGTAAACTCCCTGGGGCGCTTTTTTGATTACTTTTTCATTGATATCTGTACCTAAAATTAATATTTTCCATTCTTCCCAATCGGGAATCAACTGTTTTAAAACAATAGCTAAAGAATAAGGTTCTTCACCAGTGGAGCAGCCCGCACTCCAGATTCGCAGTGTCGGCTGCTTTCCCAAGGTCTGGTGCAATTTTCTTTTCTGCTCTATCAATTCAGGAAAAATTACTCTATTTAACAGAGCAAACTGTCCTTTATCTCGCATAAAATAACTTTCAATTGTTGTCAATAGCAATACTAATTCTGTCCATTCGTTTTTACTTTCCAAAGTTTTGGCAGTTAAAAGTTTATAATATTTTTCGGGTTCGGCGATTTTTTTGGCTCTCATCCGAGTCAAAATTTTGTGAGACAAACCCGAACGATCTTGCGACCGAATTCGCAAACCAATCTGAGTAGTAATTAAGTTAATAAATAGCTGAATTATTGAATCATTCATCTCAACTCAGGTAGATTCTTTTAATAATTGGGAAATTGGGAATTTTTACTGAGCTGTTGCTGAGTTTGTGCTGAGCAGAGCTGCTAGCCTGCGGCTCGTCCGTTCGCAAAGCCAAAGGGAGCCGAAGGGAAGTGCGTAGCTGAACTATTGGGAATTGGGGAACTTGTAAGCTCGTGCAGTCGAAGTATTGGTAATTGGAAATTGGGGAATTGGAAATTAGAAATTGGGAATTTAGCCGATCGCCTTAACAAGAACAGTATCACACAACATCATATCAGAAAGTGGTCAGCTACTTAAAGGAAAAAGGCAAAAGGTAAAAGACAGAAGCCAGGAAAAAATTCTCCCTTCTGCCTTCCACCTTCTGCCTTCACAGGCATCAACCTCCCACTTTAAGCTGGATATATCCGCAGGCGGCGATTGGGTTCTTCCCCAAAACTGTGGGATTTCAGGTGATAGTGTTCCACAAGTTCGTGCTGCATTTTGCGGACGTTGGGAGAACGGGGCAGGAGTTCCACCGGCTGTCCCTTGGGAATGACAATTTGCTCTACTGCTAAGCGCGTTTCTTCGAGAGCTTCGAGCTCGTCAGAAGAACCGCTGCGGGCGAATAAAGCGAGGTCTGCCACTTCCGGGGTACCTGGGTCATCCATGTCCAACAGGCGCCGCAAAGCTCTCGCTACGTGGGGAATAGTGGCGGCCTTAATTGTGTGCAGGGGAACTTGGCGAGTTTTGGCCAAGTGCCTCAATTTCGACTGGTTCCGAACGTTCGATCGCAAAGCCAAAACCACGTCAGCACTCTCAATATCCTTCGTCAGCAGCACCGGCAGATTCAGCGTCGAAATCACCTGTTCGAGCTGGTGTCGAGGTATGCCGTAAGGATAAACGTGGAGGGGCAAATCTTCGCCGTTAGGGCCGACATTATGGGAATAGCGTCCGGGGGTGGGTACTGGTTCGACGGACAGGGATTCTTCGAGCAGTTGCTCGAAATACCGAGTCTCAGAAACCGGCGCGCTTTTAGCAGCGAAGTTCTCGCCTGGAGCGGGCATCGGCACCATTTTGCCAGCACTCCGCCACCCAGAGATCGGTGTGACGGGCCGGATTGCCGATACAGCAGCGGGGCCGCCGGAAGCTGGCATCCCCGGAAACCGGGCGGGCGGAGCGGCTGAGTCGCGCTCGATAATTACTTCTCCTCTGTCGCTGACACTTCTGATTTGCTGGCTCGGTTCGCGTCCCCGCAGCAGAGTGTCGATCGAATCTGCAACTCGCTCGTGTATTACCCAGCGCTGGCGTTCCAGCATTTCGACGGCTATTTCAAAAGTTGGCGGTGATTTGCGCTCCAAAACCGTCTTTTGAGAACCGCGCCGTCTTGCTTCGTCATCTCCCAGCGTCACCGCTTGGATGCCCCCAATTAAATCGGCCAGAGTCGGGTTTTTCATCAAGTTTTCGAGCCGGTTCCCGTGGGCTGTACCGACCAACTGCACGCCCCTTTCGGCGATCGTCCGAGCCGCCAAAGCTTCGAGCTCCGTGCCGATTTCGTCAATCACGATCACTTCCGGCATATGGTTTTCCACTGCTTCGATCATGACTTGGTGCTGGAGTTCGGGGCGGGAAACTTGCATTCTGCGAGCTCTGCCGATCGCTGGGTGTGGGATATCTCCATCTCCGGCAATTTCGTTGGAGGTGTCGATGATTACCACCCGTTTTTCCAAGTCATCGGCGAGCACGCGGGCAATTTCGCGCAGGGCCGTGGTTTTGCCAACACCGGGGCGGCCGAGCATCAAAATTGACTGACCGGTTTCCACCAAATCGCGGATAATGCCGATCGTCCCGAACACAGCGCGGCCCACCCTCAAAGTCAAGCCGATAATCTCGCCGCTGCGGTTGCGAAGGGCGCTAATTCGGTGCAGGGTTTGCTCGATACCGGCTCGGTTGTCGCCGCCGAAGTGGCCGACTCGCTCGATGCAATAGTTGATGTGTGCCTTGGAAACCGGCGTTTGGGAAAGAGGTTCGGCCAAGGATGGAAAACGAGCTTCTGGTTGGCGGCCCAAATCCATGACAATCTCAATGAGATTGTTGCGCTGCGGGTGCTGCTCTAAGGGCTGCCGGATCTCATCTGGCACGATGTCTAATAATCTGTTGAGGTCGTCTGTAATCTGCATTCGCCTCGATGTGTTCGGTGACGTGTTCAACTTTTTAGTCAGTTGTCAGTTGCCAGTTGTCAGTTGTCAGTTGCCAGTTGTTTTTTACTTGTAATATCAAATCCGATTACATCCGAACGCTCTCTCAGTGCGAGCGTCCCGCTCGCGAGCGGGACGCTCGCACTCGGAAAATTATGATTCTGATGAAAGCGGAAGCGATATAACCACTAACTACTGACTAATGACTAATGACTACTGACTAAAATTCTTTGAGCTGGGAAACTAGAGAACAAGCTAAACTCACGGCCTGTGAGAGAAGTTCTGGGACGGCTTCGAGCTGAGGTAGCCGAGATGTTTGAACTTCGGCTGCTGGCCGCGCGACTGCCACCGGAACGGCATAGGCTCGATCGGTCTGCATTGTTTCTAATTGTTCTAAAACTGGCGATAGCAAAACCCTGGCATAGCTGCCGTAAGCTACACCTGCAATGTATGGGACAGGGGGAACTGACAAATTTTTCCCGGCATCCTTCATCAGTCCCTCGGCTCTCAGCTTGCTGACAGTGTGAGCATTAGTGCCGCCTGCAAGTTGCACGTATCCCGGCAACTGGGCAGCCAAAACTTTTTGACCGAGTTTGACCGCGGCTCTAGTAGTTCCTGTTCCGATATCTCCGCTCATTGGCCTACCGTCCGTTTGCCAAATTAGGGGACAAGGAAGGGGGGAAATTATTTGATAGAGTGTCCGCAAATAATCAATCAAACCGTCTCCATCGGGGCAACTAATTGCTATTACCTTGAGTTGAGCGACCCAGGGAGCTATGCTCGACCAAAGTCGCGCAAAATCTGCCTCTCTGCCTACTTGCGTGTGGATTTCTAGGGCATCCGCACCGGATTGCAAGATTAAAGGTGCGATCGCGGCGGGAGCAGACACGTAAGAACGAGTATAAATCAGTTGGCTCGGACAAATCGGCAGACAGCGACCGCAGCCATAGCATTGCTGGTCTATCACCCCGGAAAAACCACTGCCAGCACTCTGAAAAACTATTGCTTCGGCTGGACATATTTTTTCGCACGGCCGCCAGCAGTCCGCCGGACAATCGGCTGGGTTGAATTCGGCTTTGCGAAAATGCGGGTCTTCCCCATCGTTTAAACTCACCATCAGCAACGGCAACCCTTTGCCGCCAAGCCTGCGGTGTTGAGTTCTTGCCTGTAAGTCGCTGGCCACTTGTAGGGCTTCTTTCGCTGCGGCGACGGCGGCGGGATCTGCCGCGACATCGATACAGTCAGCGCCTGCTAGGGTGTAAGCCAAGGTGAGATTCCGTACAGCCGGTAGGTGCTGAAAGCTCGCCCCACAGATCAGCTTGAACCAATGGCCATCTTTTAATGAGTTTAGGGGATGATAATGTTCTGTCACCCTTATATGTTAATCCTTTCAGCTAAAAATTACGAGGCAAAAATTTGTACTGAGTTTTCCGACTCAGCCAGATACAAGTATCAAAACGCTACCGATAGGAGTGGGACTTGGGGGGTCAGCCCTAGATGTGGAGTATCGAGCATGACTTTTTTGGCAATCTAATTTTTTTAAGAGTTTTTGTTACGGGTACGATTTTTAATTTTTGGCTGAGGTTTTAATTGCAGGCAGACTTATAATAATATCATTTGTTAGCGGTGGGTGCAAGAGAAAAACCGACTATTATTGCAGGATTGAGAGTTTTGGACTCGGAAAACTCGATTCGGAGCCATCTAGCGCTAACCAAAGCACCTGCGCGTATTGAGCGCACTCAAACCAAGGCAGAATGAAAGTTAAATAGCCGATCGCCACTGCTGATAAATCGGTATTTAGCGACACGATCGCGCATTTCAAGCAATATCCCCACAAAGCAACAGCAGCGATTAGTCCCAGAATGCCTGTAGAAATAGCAGTATCTAAAATCCAATTGTGAGCTTTATAACTCGGTATTTTTTCAGTGCGAACCTGTCCGTTTGGGGCCATATAATCATAAGAAAACTGACCTAAATTCACAATTTCAGGAACCTTATTGGGAGTGGCGACGAAAGGATATGCGATGCCAAATCCGTTAAAACCCCAGCCAAAGAGAGGTCGTTTTTGAATCCCGCGCACAGCAATTTCCCACAAAGGCGATCGGCTGGACATTACTTGTGCAACAGATACTCGATTCCAGTCCAGAGGTTAGCGTAAAAGTCATCGCACTAATGGCCACAAAGCCGATCGCAAGAGCGGGAATTAATTGTTTGTAATATTGCCGTCCCAATAAGTAAAATATTGCTATTATTAAAGATAAAACTGCTGTGCGAGTGTTGGTAAATAGCAAAGCGGGGAGAATGAGAAATAAAGCGAGAGTGGCAGTGCGATCGCTAATTAATTTCCGCTTCCAAGCTACCGCACAAATAACGGCTGTCAGAGCCAATACTATAGCTGCGTGGCCGCGGTGCGAGAAAAGTGCGATCGGCTGCTGTCCCCGAAAAATCGTGCTAGCCAAAACATCATGTGCGATCGACTGACCGTTCGTTGCTGTATAATCAATTTGCCAGTTGAAAACTTGCGGAAAAACGCTAATAGCTACAACCGCACCTCCTATCAGCAAACCCCGTATTTGACAGCCAAACAATTCTGGATGCAGTTTTAACAGCAGCCTATTGGTGAGGCTAAAAATAGAAATTAACAGCCAGTACAGCCAGCCGTCTCCCATTTGGTCTTGTCCCCAAAAAGAACGCTCCGGGAAAGGACTGTTGAGGGTAGAAATCGCTCCCACCGTCAAAAAAAATCCCCACAAAATCAGGCAGACTTTCCACGACCGGGAAAAAGTTAAAAGTTTCCTTTCTTCCCATAAAAATGATAAATTTGAAAGCACAATCAGCAGGACAACAAAAACTTTAGGCTGCGTCCAAATTTCGCCGCGGCTGCCTCCCCAAGGGTTGATGAGAATGAGACTGAAAGCATATAGCAAAGTGTAAAGATTTTTCATCTGAAATATAGTTGTGTAATTGCGAGCTTTGTGTCAGTGCCAGCGAATCGAAGCAATCGCAGCATCTTCAGTTCATTCGATAGTGATTCCTGTAGGGGCGGGTTCACCAACAATATCTGCTAATAATTGACAATCTCAAAAACCCGCCCCGGTCTGGATATTAGGCTCATTCGATAGTGATTCCTGTAGGGGCGGGTTCACCAACAATACCTGCTAATAATTGACAATCTCAAAAACCCGCCCCGGTCTGGATATTAGGGTCTAGAAAAATTATCCAGCCTGCCGCTTTTTTCGCAAAATATGCCGCATCCCAGCGAACCATAACAGCATTCCCTTAGCCGCCAAAATACTTCCAGGTTCCGGTACAGCTTCCGCATCAATTGGCTTGGAAATTTGCCGCATCTTGAAACTTCCTTCCCGTTCCTGAAAAGCTAATTGAATTGGAAATGCTGTTTCTGCTGTCTCACCAAATAATGAATCAATCCCAGTAATTCTAAACTTGTCTACTGGATAACCCAACAAAGAAACAAAGTCTAATTTATCTCCCGGACTGAAATTACCGAGGATCGAATCTCCTACTGCAACAGTAAATTCCTGGTCATCGCCCACAGGAAAATCGAGAATTTCAGTAAATAAAGTGTCTTCAAGAGATTGGAATTCAAAGCCGTAAGTAGTTGGAGGGTCAAACCAGCGACAGCCGGGAACTTTGTTGAAAACTTGCCAGCCATTTTGGATAGAATTGGGAAGGATGGGGTTTTGCTGTGTGAGGCCGCGCATTTCTTTTCCGAAGCCGCCGCCGCCGCTAGCTGCAGAGCTAAAATCTGGCGAGTCTTGTGGGTCGTAAACATCAACAAAAAGCTCGTAATTGCCTGTGTCTTGACCGCGAGCACCTCCACCAGCAGCACCGACATTGAGGTTGATATTGCCACTGCTGCCCACAGTACCAGTTAGTGCGGAGGCAAAGCCATTTCCTACACGGCTACTGTCGTCGTCAAATCCTAGCTGAAAACCTGAGTCATTGTCAGTGCTTAAGAATGTGTTGGGGTTGCAGCGATTTGAGGGGAGGTCGTTGTTTGTCCAGGCTATATATTTTGAACCAGGAGTAAGGTCAGAAAGGTTAAAACGGTCTACTTCAAAACCGGAGGCGAGGCTGTCGGAGAACTTTTTAGTGGTTTTAGGGGGAGTAAATATGCTTTTCCAACCCCATGAGATACCATCATATATCGTGACTTCATTGGGTTTATTAAGGGGATCTTTTATCTCAGCCAAGTAAAGTTCTGCATCCCAAACTTTGTTATTATAGATATCATCTCGAACAGGGTAATCACGAAAAAGAATTGTTTGATTTGGATATCTTACGGTTTGACCATAGGTATCGTAAAAAGGGTTAAATGTTTGCTTTTGCGGGTTTTGAGGGTCTAAAAAACTTAGTTGTGTCTGCTCTATTACAGTGTCAATTTTGTTATCGGGAGTTCCGTAAGGTTGCTTAATGACTCCTTGAAGGGTAGATATATAGGCATGATTATTAACTACCCTTTGAATAAAATGAACATTAGTGCCTACTGGATCTTGACCAACGACCGGGTTGTAAAGAACTTGTATTTCTGCTCCCACATTGGGTGTAACAAAAGGAATGTACACCCCAATATCAAACCGACCTTTTAAAGATTCTACTGATGGCGCTTTGTTAAATGTCCAACCGTTTTGCGCCCAAACGGATGAGGTCAGCATGTTAAAAAAAGCATCCGTTCCGCCCACTGGTAGTTGCGACACAGTAGTTGTATAAGTAGTTACGGTGCCAATACCTTGCTGGGTATAAGATATTGAAGAACAATAAACAGAGCTTTGGGTACAGAGAGAATCTGGTCTTTGCGATGGCATTGTGAAAGAAAAAGCGAAACAGGCCCTACCTGTTAGCACAAACAGTAAAGGGGACGTTAATAAAACTATCCGGTATTGATGTAATCGCCTTCTTAACAACTCCTTAACAGGGTAGGTATCGAATAAAAATCTCTCTTGATATGAAATCGATATGAAATTGTGTCTCAATTGCTATTTATGTGCCAGGGTAAACTAGGTGAACCTTGACAAATGGCGTTGTTGCTTCACCTGTCCAAATCTCTCGTATTAGGTGTTCTTCATCTTTTTTAGGGTCATAGCACGGTCTTACTGATCGGGAACTGATATATCTGAATCTAATTTGATAATCACCCGGCTTTATGTTGTCAAAATACCACGACCCCCCCAATCCGTCAGAGCCTCCGATTAGCAGACTATTGTTCTGCCAAAAAACTTTGGTGTCCGGGAAAAAAGTTGCGTGTTCTCCTGGTTGAATTAAGGGACAAGCGAGTTGCGGAGAGTTTAGGAGTCTATCTCTACCTCCTTTGCTTTGTAATACTTTACCATCGGCTTCCACTATTTCTAAGGGAATTACAAGCAGGGGATCGAAAAAAGGTAAGCGAATAGGAGAAGGCGAGTTGTTTGTAATCCGAGTACCGAGCTGAATCAAGGTATTTACATCGGGTCGATTCTCAGGGATTAACCATACTCTATTTGAAACCAAAATTTCAAAGCGGATGCCATTAATTTCAACTGAATTCTTGTTAGTCGCTTCTGCAGATGTCAAGTTATATCCCTTGTCACTTTCCACCTCTTCGATCGCCATAACTTCTCTAGGCACATGACTCAATGCCACTAAGCCAGAAATAATTAAAACCAATAAAAATAGGGAAAAGTGCTTCATCACATCAAACTGCCTTGCTTTCTGAAAGTGATTTATTAACTATAAGACTATATATTAGGACTGCTCCATCAAAGTTGAAACGGTAAAAATACTGATTTTTTTAGATGATAGTTTCCTGACCCTCTCCAATAAAACCAGTAAATTGCACTCTCATATTAATTTGAAAACCGCATATTTACTGATAATGCGTTCCGATCGATTAATTTAATAAATAGCACCTATTAAACTTGTTTATGCTTCCGCCAAATATGTCGCATCGTACCAAACCACAGCAGCATTCTCTGCTTCCGCCAAGATACTTCCTTCGGTACAGCTTCCGCATCAATTTACTAGGTGTAAGTCCACAAAAGGCATAGCTATCCAACCAGTCCAGACTTTTTCTAATACCTGTTCTTTGATGTTAGTTGCTCTTTGTGCGCCAATGTGGTATCTAAGTCCAAGATGATATGTACCGGGCTTGAGGTCATAAAAATAATAGAAGCCTCCAGCTTGGTATCGATGTTAGAACCCCGACTTCTCTAAGAAGTCGGGGTTCTGGGTGTTCTGTTTTTTTAGATTGGTTTGCTGATTACTTGCTCAGCCGCTTGTAAACCGTAGCCAAAGCATGGCTATCCCCCACATTTCCCGGAAACAAAACAACTGGTAAATTGGGAAACAGAGGATGATTAGCCTCGGTTTTCACCACCGAACAACCTGCGATAATTTGACCGATTTGCCTGACACTTTTCAGCGACAAACCTGTACTCAAAACATCATTAGAAGTAATGCCGCCCTTGCTAATCAAAAACCCGATATCTGCAGGCAGTCCCCGCACGATATCCATCAATAAAGCAGAAACCGCCTCTCCAAATTTTAACCTAATTTCTGCATTTTCAAATTCGAGTTCCTTGCGGCTGGTATAAATTACAGGCGTTTTACCATCGGCATGAGAATTGCGGGCTTTTTCGAGAATTTCATCGAGCATTTGGGTGCGATACTCTGGTGAATCTTCTAACAAGTGAGATACATCTATTTCAATGCTAACTATATTGGGTTCTTTTAACAAGCGCTCCAATTGTTCAGTAGTTTTCTTAACGTGGGAACCAACTATGACTGCACCGGGTTTGCCGCCCCTGACGTATTTTGCCATTTCGTCGGCTGCTACTGGCTGCGGGCCGAGGTCAGCTAAGGATGTTAAAATACTCGCCGCGCTGCGGAATAAAAACTTTTTGCCTTGACTGACTGCATTGAGAATGTGTTTGGCAAATGTGTCTAAATCGCCTTGGCTTTGGCCGTCAACAACCGCACATTGGTTGTCTGTCATATCCATCAGTCGATCTAAACTTCCGTAGCGAATGTCTCCGAGTAAAATGCGATCGACTGCATCAGCGGGGATGCGACCTTTGGTTTTTTCTTCTACATAGTCTGGCAGGTAACTGTGACTGTAGCCGAAGACTGAATCTTTGGCAAATTCGGTTTGGTGTACTGGTGTCGGGACACTGTTAACTATTAGGTAGTGTACGCTGTGGCGGGTAATTCTCCCTCCTTCAAAAAAGGCGGGAATTAGAAAATGGGCGTCGAAGGGGCCGAGTTCTTCGGCGATCGCGTCGGTTTCGATGGGATAGTGGCCGCGCAGGGTAGAATCGGAACGGCTAACTATTAGGAAGTCTTCGATTTTTTCGCTGGCGATCGCCCTTTTTAGATTTTGGCACACTTCGCGGGTGACGGAGGCTGCTTTTTCGGGAGTTAGCGATCGAGTATTTGTCAGTATGAAGAAAATCGGGCACTTGTCCCGCAGCCCCAAACGCAGGGTGTCTTCGTCCCAACGTGTCAGCAGCAAGCAACTGTGCACGGTTTGAGAACCTGTCGGATCGTCGTCGAGAACTATAATCTTGGGTTTGGCAGAAGACATACTGACCTGGTTGTTAACGTCACCTTTCCAAGATATCCTTACCTGTTACGTAACAGGTAAAACTTTACAATAATTATGATATTTTTTTCACAATTCTCCTAATTCATAATTTTAAAAATGTCTTTGAGTTCGAGTGGAACAGGCATCCTGCCTGTTGCGGTTCAGTAAGCTGCATAGTGCTACTGGGTAAGAGGCGCACGCAGCCGTGCACGCTACTAACTTTTGCCCTTTTTAAAATTAGCAGCGTTTCGATCTTGCAACTTTTTCATTTCTGCTTGAACTCCCACGGCTACCTGCAAAGCTTCGTTGAGCAATCTTCCTTGTTCGCTGGCTCGATCGCTAATTTGCAGGGCATTCAAAGTTCTCAAATTATTGGCAAACAATTCGGAGTTAGTAGCGACAAATTTTTTGTTTTCCCTGAGAATTCTTTCGGTTTTCAAAGCTCTAACTAAATCGTCTCTGATTAGCTGCAAGGCTTGAATGACTTTTGCCCGATCGCCGATTTTGACTTCCGCATTGCCAGCATCTTCTATCCGATCGTTAATGGCGATCGCTTCGATTATACCATTATAGCGATCCACATCATCAAAAAGATTGATTAAATCTTTGTTTTGCCGGCTGCACCGAATTTTCCACGCATCCTCAAGGATTAAACCGAGTATCGCAACCAAGTGGAGGGCCAACCACAACAAATAAGCTCTAGGAAATATCGCAACCATTAGCCAACAACTGATTAGAAGCAAAACAATTAAACCGACAGTTTTCAAAGCTTCGCGGGCAAACTTAGTCGCTGTCGGCGGCCGGTATACGCGATCGGGCCCCGCGCCTGTGAGGTGCTTGAGCTCACCGACAGTAATTTCTAATCCCTGAATGTCAGCTCGCATAAATCTTCACAAATATTTCTTAATTATAAAGTTTTGTAGTAGAACAAGGGGCTCGTCTACAATAAACCTAACACTTTTTTCACCCAAAACTGCACTATGTCCGCACGTCCTATATACCTCGACAACCACGCCACAACCCCCGTAGACAAACGGGTACTTGATGCGATGCTGCCGTATTTCACGGAACAGTTCGGCAACGCAGCCAGTATCAACCACGTCTACGGCTGGGAAGCAGAAGCAGCGGTAAAACAGTCACGACAAATCATAGCAGAAGCGATCAATGCTTCCCCCGAAGAAATTGTTTTTACCAGTGGCGCAAGCGAAGCAAATAACTTAGCGATCAAAGGTATCGCCGAAGCTTATTTCAGTAAAGGAAAGCACATTATCACAGTAAAAACCGAACACAATGCAATTCTCGACCCCTGTACCTATTTGCAAAAATTGGGGTTTGACATTACTGTTTTACCCGTGAAAAGCGACGGGCTGATTGATATAGGCGATTTGATCAAAGCGATTCGGGCCGAGACAATTTTAGTTTCAGTGATGACGGCTAACAACGAAATTGGCGTCATTCAGCCGATCGCAGAAATTGCAGCAATTTGTCGCGGAAATGACATTCTTTTCCACACAGATGCGGCACAGGCGATCGGCAAAATTCCCCTCGACGTAGAGGAGATGAATATCGATCTAATGTCCTTGACAGCCCACAAAATCTACGGGCCAAAAGGCATCGGTGCTCTCTACGTGCGCCGCAACAAACCGAGAGTGCAGCTAGCGCCGCAAATGCACGGAGGAGGCCACGAAAGGGGAATGCGATCGGGAACTCTCTACCCACCGCAAATAGTTGGGTTTGCCAAAGCAGTAGAATTGGCAATTGCGGAAATGGAGTCGGAAACAGAACGAGTGGTTAATTTGCGGCAGCGTTTGTGGGAAAACTTGAGTGAATTGGGCGATGTTTTTCTCAACGGTCATGCTACTAAGAGATTGCCGGGGAATCTCAATATTAGTGTAGCCGGGGTTGACGGTCAAGCGTTGATGTTGGGTTTGCAACCGGCGGCGGCAGTTTCTTCGGGCTCTGCTTGCACTTCCGCGAAAATATCTCCATCTCATGTTTTAGCAGCGATCGGGCGATCGGACAAATTAGCTTATGCTTCAATTCGGTTCGGTATTGGCCGATTCAATACCGAAGCAGAAATAGATGCAGTCGCCGAACACGCGATCGCAACTATTCAATCTCTCCGACAAGCTCAAAAAGTGATGAGTTAGAAAGTATTGGTGTCAACTTAAGCCTAAAACCCACTGTCTCTCTCATTTTTATCAAAGTCTCGATGCCCCTAAATCCCCCTTAATGAACATACTCTTTTCCCCCCCTTATTAAGGGGGGCTAGGGGGGATCTGGAAGATGAAAAAAAGTCATTTAGTTACTTAGAACCAAACACCTCGCGCACCCGATAAATCGGTTTTCCCTGCGACTCGTGATAAGTCCGCATCATCACTTCCGCCAACAAACCAAAACAAAATAACTGCACGCCAGTCAACAGCAAAACCACAGCCAAAATCAGCAAAGGACGGTTCCCAATACTTTGACCAAAAGCAAATTTCAGGAAAGTCAAATAAATCCCTAAAACCGTTCCCAACGTCATAGAACTCAGTCCCAAAAGTCCAAAAACGTGCATCGGTCGAGTCAGGAACTTTTTCATAAAAGAAATAGTTAACAAATCCATCAAGACCCGAAAAGTCCGCCAAATTCCGTACTTACTTTGACCGAAACGGCGGGCGTGATGTCGCACCGGAAGTTCTGCAATTCTCGCCCCTTCAATAAACGCTAAAGCAGGCAAAAAGCGGTGCAATTCCCCGTATAGATTCAAGTCTGCTGCCAACTCGGATTTATAAGCTTTCAAAGAACAGCCGTAGTCGTGCAAAGTTACGCCTGTAACGCGACCAATTAACCAGTTCGCAATTTTAGAAGGAATCAACCGACTAATAGTATTATCCTGCCTATTTTTCCGCCAGCCACTCACTAAATCGTAGCCTTCATCTAACTTTGCCAACAATAGCGGAATATCAGCCGGATCATTTTGCAAATCGCCGTCTAGGGTAACAATAGCACGACCGCGAGCGCGATCGAAACCTGCAGACATGGCCGCAGTTTGCCCGTAATTGCGGCGCAAAATTACAGCACAAAGGTCATCGCGAGTGCTGGCTAACTGCTGGAGAAGTTCAGCAGAACCGTCCTTAGAACCGTCATCTACACAAATAATTTGATAGCTGAGTCCAGATGGTTGGATAGAAGAGGCGATCGCCTCAATCAAATGAGGCAAACTTTCCACCTCATTATACACCGGCACCACCACTGAAACGTCGAGAACAACCTCAGCGCCAGCCTGCTGTGCAGCCAATTTTTCCAAAAATAATGCAGCGTCCATTTATTTATTCGATAACATCAGTAATCATTAGTCATTGGTCATTAGTCATTAGTTAACAACTAACTAGGTTGATAACTTGCCACAACTTTACCATATCCCCGCAATTGCTGGTAATAAGCTTGACTAACTCGATCGCCATCCTCAGACAAAACATCGATACCGATACCGTTGCGACCTTGTGCTTGTCCCGAACTGTGAATGTAGCGATTATCTCCGAGATACAATCCTACATGAGTTGCTTTTTCGGGTGTACCAAAAAATACTAAATCCCCCGGTTCTAACTGACATTTTGCACCATTGTCAATAGGTTTTTCATGGGCGGGCAAGATGCCCACCCCACAAGAAACTTGATGTGTTGTGGAACGGGCATCTTGCCCGTTGCTAAGAATGGTGCAAGATGTATCTAAAGCACTGATACTAATAGGTTTAGTAAAAGCTTCCTGCTGATAAGCATCCCTCGGCAGCCAGATGCCCGCAGCCACAAAAGCAGCTTGCATCAAGCCCGAACAATCATAATTCGGCCCGACTGTACCGCCCCAAAGATAATAATTGGATTGGTTCATAGCCTCGCGAGCGAAAGTAATTACAATTGGTAATTTTTCCTTGATTTCGGCCTCAGAAACCACCAGAGGATGATACACTGTTTCTGCCACATCGAGCAACTCAACATCTCGAATATCCAGCCATCCCGGATAATCATCTTCGCACAGCCGCACCATCACAGCCGTTGTATCCCCCTCAACAACCGAGTCTATGCCATTTCTTCCCCCCGACCTAAGCTGGGGGGGGTCAACTACTCGCAAATGCCGCCCCAGCGCTGCTTGAGTTGCCAATCGATCGCACTTTGGGGAATCGTAAATATTTATGTGCGATCGGGCTCGGTACTCCACAACATCAGATAATTGATAATTGGCCATTGCTAATTGCTCATTGTGTGCTGTTAATTGTTCGCATTTATTGTTCGCATTTAACGAGAGATTGCCATTAGCTGCTAGCCGTTAACCGTTAACCGTCAGCCATTAACCATGACATTTTTTCACAAAGACGAACAATTAGAAAACCTCGGCAGTAGCATTATAGACTCCACATTGTCAGAATTTACAGGATTAAATGGCGATCGTACAGCCATTACCTGGATAGTCTACGATCCGCCGGTGCGAGTCAATACAGGCGGAGCCCTGAGTGCAGAAGAATTTTGGAAATATCAACCGCGAGGTTTTAGCGCTAGGGCTTCCGAACGAATTTATCCAGCCAGCATCGTCAAATTATTCTACCTCGTTGCCATCTGGGAATGGGCGCAAAAAGGCATGATTCAAACATCGCCAGAATTAGAACGCGCCGTCCGAGATATGATAGTTGATTCCAGCAACGACGCCACCAGTTTAGTAGTAGACGCGCTCACCGGCACCACCAGCGGCCCAGAATTATCACCAGGCCCCTTTGAAACTTGGAAACAGCAGCGAAACATCGTCAACCGTTACTTTCAATCATTGGATTGGCCAGAATTACAAAATATTAACGCCAATCAAAAAACCTGGTGTGACGGCCCCTACGGTCGCGAGCGAGCATTTGTGGGAGAATTAATGGAAAATAGAAATATGCTGACCACCAATGCAGCGGCGCGTTTGCTGCACAGTATAATCGGCGGCGTAGCTGTTTCTGCCCAAGCATCGCAAGAAATGATGGGTTTAATGAAACGCAGTTTAGACCCAGCAGAATTAGAGGCAGATCCTGAAAATCAAGTTACAGGTTTTTTAGGTGGCGGATTGCCAGAATCAGCAAAATTGTGGTCAAAAGCGGGACTGACAAGTCAAGTGCGTCACGATGCGGCATACATTGAAATAGCGGGTTTGCGGCCGTATTTGTTGGTTGTATTTACCGAGGGGAAAGAGAATAGCAAGAATGAAGAGATTTTGCCATTTATATCGCGGCAATTTGTCGAAGCGATGAAAGCACTTAATTAGACTTAGGTTGGCAAATTGAAAACTATACACGCAGATTCCCGATTTCTGAAAAAAGTTGGGACTCTAACAGCGTCAACTGTCAACCCTAACTTTTTAATTGAACTTGCTCCATCATTCGTTGATCTTGTTGGCTGTGAAAACGATGAGTTGAGGAAAGTAATTCTTCTTTGGTAACTGGCGTTCTTCTTAGGGTATCTAAAGGAACTAGAAACTCACATTTTTGAATTTTGATTTCCAGTGCATCAATTACAAATCTTACCTCCAAAAAACTGGCATCTTCGTAGTCATTATCTTCATAACGTTTAATTTGTTCTTCTTTCAGTCCAGCTAAATCTGCCAATTCTTTTTGGCTTAGCTTGGCTGCCATGCGAGCTTTAATCAAGATTTGGGGTAAATAATCAATATCATCAAGTGTTAATACTATTGGGGTGTCGCTATCATGAGAGGTAAGCCTGTCATATTCAGCAATTTCTGCTTGTAAAGCCATCAGGTGAGATTGTTTGACATCCCCAGAAAGTTGCCACCCTTCGGGGTCTTTTTTCTTCAGTTCCTCATCTTGCTCTAACGCCCTAAGAGAATATTCAAATTTTCGGGCGCATTCTTGACTATATTCATACTCTTTTTCATTTTTAATCATGGGTTCCACCTTAATAAATCTATAGCAATAATGCCTTTAGGATTTAACTGTCTGTCACGCTGAAAGAATTCTATAGAATTTAAGCCGTAATCTCCTACAGGTTGATCTGAACGAAAAATTTCACCTTTATATTTGGATTTCTGTGCGCTACGATCCAAATGATTTAGTAATCTAGGGGCATTTTTTCGGAGATAATCGTAATCGACATCCTCGCTATCCCAACAAGCATCAAAATCTCCTGGGTCTGGCTTAATGGTAACAAAGCTGCCGTTGATATAAATTGTCCGGCAACCACCTGCTTTGAGTTGCTCCATTGCCATTCGCAGTCCGCGCATTAAACGCAACCTCAGCTCGTTGCTTCCAAATCGTTCTACAAATTCTTCCCATTCGCAAAAATGAACTCCTGGGGGTAAGTTGCCGTTTTCATCGAATTCTGGAATCACTTACTCACACCTTAACACAGATGAATATCCGGCTCTTGAGCGTACCATATTGCGATCGTTGTTGGGAAAAGTGCGATCGCAGCGATAGCTTCATTGACGATCGCGGCATACTGAGGTGGCGCGACCAATCGCCAATAGTGAGCAAAAAAAAAGCGGAAAAGGCAACTTTTAAGGGTATGACGAATCCACAAACCTTTATCGATAAACGATTAAATAGAACGGAGAGGGAGGGATTTGAACCCTCGAAGGATGTTAACACCCTTAACAGATTAGCAATCTGCCGCTTTCGACCACTCAGCCACCTCTCCAAGATGACAGTAACTAACTATAGCACACACATCTTATTCTTGCCAACCCCTAATTAAAAAATTCCTCAATCCCTTACTCTGTATACTTTTCGCCACCTCAACCGCCAGCCTCTTCCCCAAAGCCCCTAGCCTTCAAGTGCTTTTGCCAACTAAAATTGGAACTCAAAAAGAACCTCTTAGTATACAAATACCCCAAGCGGTACAGGTGAGCCTTGCGATCGCCATCGAGATTAAAGTCCGTCGTCGTCACCCCAGCATCAGTCACATCAATATTAATCACCCTGCCTTTATCCATTTCCCGCTGGTGATAGCGGTCTCTTGCTTTCATCATCGTTCTGAACATCGCCGCCAGCATCGACAGGGGAGTATCAATCTTAGCTTTAGTCTCAATTCCGGTATCGACTAATCGAAACCCAAAGGTAAACCAGCGGGGCGTCGCAGGAGTCGAACCCACGGATTGTTTGTCATAAATCCACAGGGGGAAATTGCTCAAAATTCCGCCATCTACAATTAAGTCATCGCCGAGTTTTCCCGGTTCAAAAAATAGCGGAATACTCATCGACAACCGAACGGCTTCAGCCACGCTAAAATCTTCAGCGCTTTTGAGTCGCAACTGCTCGTACAAAGGATCGGAATCCGTCGATTCGCGTCGGTGTAAGTCGTCGGGCAGCACCAACATTTCACCGCGACTGAGGTTGGATACTACTACTTTTAATTCCCGGTCTTTTACCAGTTGTTTGACATCGGCAAAAGTGTGCAATTTACCTCGACCGAGCATTGTTTCCAGCCACTGCCGGAACGGTTGCGCCGAATATTCTCCCATCTGACGGCTAACTGTTAGGAAAAGCAGCGTCCAAGCCGGAGATTGCAAGTCGTCGGCGGGGTCGCCGTTTAAAATTAGAGGACTGTTTTTTTGAGTTAAAAATATGCTGTAATCGAGCTGTCCTAAAATTTCCTCTAAATCATCAATTGACAAGTCGGTTGCCAATACTGCTGCAGTAATTGCACCTGCCGAAGTGCCGGCCAATTTTCGCCACTGGATGCCCAAATCGCTGCAGCACCTGAGTGCTCCTAAAAACGCAACTCCGCGCACGCCGCCGCCTTCAAAAACCCCGTCGGCATAGATTTGACCGTTTTCGTCGGGAGGCGGAAATTTGCTGAGAATTGTTTGTTTTTCGGTGGCGGTGATTCTGACACCGGGTTCTTGCAAAATTTGCTGCGGATACCACTTGCTCATGGGAAATACCTCGGCTAGATTTGAGATTTGAGATTTGAGATTTCTATCTATTGTTCTTGATCTTTGTCGGCATCCATTGCCTCTTTGACGTATTGTTGAACTTGCGATCGCACTTGTTCGTAGGCCACCGACGCGCACCAAGGTCGGAGAGATAAAATAGTTGTATCGGGAGTAATCTCGGCTACCAAACAAGTCGGGGGCGGATTCTCCAACACCAGCGGGTGAGAGTGGGCAATTTCTAATAACTCAGCTACAGTTGGACGAATTGGCCGATCGCCAATATCAATCTTCAAGTCTACTCGCCTCGTTCCCATTGCCGTTGTATTTTTCAGTGTACCGTTAAACAACTGATTGTTCGGGACAATAATTTTTATGCGATCGTCTGTCACCACGGTTGTTGAAAAAATCCCGATGCTGTCCACCACTCCCTTAACATCGCCAGCTTCAATCCCATCTCCGACTTCAAAAGGGCGCAAACTAATCAACATTACCCCAGCAGCAAAGTGCGACAAAGTATTTTGCCACGCCAAACCTATCGCCAAACCCGCGGCACCCACCACCGCAACCACGCTGGTAGTTTGAATTCCCAACTGACTCAAAGCGGCGACTACTCCCACTACCAAAATCGTAATTTCAGCAGCTTGAACTAAGAATTTCCGCAGCGTGGGTTCGGTGCGACTCAGTGCTCGGCGAGTCACGCGGCCCGCAAAGCCGATCGCAAATCGCGTAATTAACAAAATGCCGATCGCCCACAGCAGTTGAGGTACAATTTTAAACCCCAATTCTACGAATTTTTTAGAGAATTCTTGGGCTACTTCCAAGGCTTGTGTTCTTTCTGCATTTAGCTGAGAATAGAAGGTTTGGGCTATTGGGAAAAACGTCTGAATAACTGTCATGTTAATTAGGAATTGGGAATGGAAAATTGAAAATTGCAGTCTCAGTCTTATCGCTTATTCCGAGAGTCCGACAGGGGTTGAAAACCCCTGTCTCATAGCTAAAGTCCTCTAAAAGAGGACTAAAATCAATAATTTTATCCTTCAAACTCTTGAGTCGGTTTAAACTGATCTCTTGCACCATTGTCAGCAACAGGCTTTCCGGCCTGTTCCACAAAATATAAATTTTCTTGTGGAACAGGCCGGAAAGCCTGTTCATAAAAGGCTAATTGAGAATGGTACAACATATGAGTTTAAACCGACTTTTGCTATGAGGCAGGGGTTTAAACCCCTGCCGGACTACTGTTAACAGTTTACTGCTACGCGGGGCAATCGGTGTTTAAAACCGCAGAGAATCTCCCACGAAATAGTTCCTAAAGTCGAGGCCCAATCGTCAGCACTAATTTGATATTCCCCATCTTTGCCCAACAGAGTCACCACTTCGCCAACTTCTAAATCGGGAATATCAGTTACATCCAGCATTAATTGATCCATCGTCACGGCTCCCACTTGCCGCACGAATTGACCCCTGACTAAAACCTGCATTTTATTAGAAAGATTGCGCGGAATACCATCTGCATAGCCGATACCAATTACGGCAATCTGTGTCTGCCGCTCAGCTATAAATTGATAGCCGTAACTGACGCCGGTTCCTGCTTCAATTGTTTTCACCTGCGTTACCCTAGCTTTTACCTGCATTGCGGGCTTCAAATTGGATCTCGACTGCAAGTGAGGTGCGGGATATAGACCGTAGGTAGCTAAACCGACTCGCACTAAATCGTAGTGCAAATCCGGGTCAGCGAGGGCGGCAGCAGAGTTTGCCAAGTGGAGGCGAGGAGGGTTAATTCCTGCTATTTTAATTTGCTCGATCGCCTGTTGAAACCGCTGGTGTTGCTCTATCATAACTGTGGGGTCGGGACTGTCTGCTGTCGCCAAGTGAGAGTAAATACTGGCTAATTTTAAATTGGGCAACCGATTGACTAATTGCACAAATTCTGTTGCTTCCTGCCAGGGCGTACCCAAGCGAGACATTCCCGTATCTAACTTAGCGTGAACTGGCAAAGATTGGTTAATGCCTGCGAGAACTTCCGAAAAAATTAAGGCTTGTTTGGCAGTACAAATAGTGGGCTGCAAGTGCCAATGGGCGATCGCCTTTACCTGTGGGGCTGTATGGGTTGCCCCCAACAACAAAATCGGCGCTTCTATCCCAGCTTCTCGCAATTCTATTCCTTCGGGAATTGTTGCCACTCCCAGCCAACTAGCACCTGCTTGCAATGCTGTTTGACTGACTGCAACAGCACCATGCCCGTAAGCATCCGCTTTCACAACTGCCATCAGTTGTGTGTGAGGAGATAAGAGCTTTTTAAGCTGTTTTACATTGTGAGTTAAAGCTGCTAAATCGATTTCTACCCAAGCCCGCTGGCATAGTCCCCCGTAACCGTCCCCCAGCAACGTCTGGCGGGATTGTTTTGTCGGTGATTCTGCGGCTGTTTGTTCCCAACTCAACATTGTCGATCGCTCCTACTTGCTTACACCATTAAAAACTGCTGTAAAAAATGCTAGGATATTTTACCCTAAGTTTGATTGTAAGATTTTTATTTAATCAATGTTATACAACTTTAAAAAAAGAATGCAACGGTCAGCAAGCTGCAAACCCATATTGCATCAGTCATTCGCCATCTAAAATCTAAAATCTAAAATCTAAAATCTAAAATGGTATTAACTGGTGTATCATAGCACCAAAAATACCCGGTAAAAACTATGGACGGACTGGCCTACCTACATTTAGCTGAAACTTGGGAAACGGCTGCGAGTCAAACTCGATCGACAAACTCAAAAATGCACCGGAATTTAGCCTCTGCTCCTTTACTTTTCTTTACGATCGCTCTCACAATTTTAAATTTAGTCAATCCCGCACTCGCCATCAAAAAAGGTGATTCAGGCCCGGAAGTAGCCCAACTTCAGAAAACTCTACAAAACGCAGGCTATTTTCGCGGTAAGGCTACAGGATTTTACGGTTCTCTCACCCTGGCTGCTGTGAAAAAGTTTCAAGCAGAGAACAACCTGAAAGTTGACGGCATTGTCGGCCCTAAAACCTTGTCAGCGCTGAAAGGTAAGCCGGAAGAGGCGAGTAGTGAAGCTGCGGAAAAAATAGCGCCAAATGTCGATCGATCTTCGCCATCTCCTACCGCCACAGAAAACACCAACGAACTCGAAGATCCAACTAAAACTCAGCCCCAAGAACCTCTATTTCAAGAACCATCTTTGCCACCTTTTAAAACAGAAAATTCCGAGGATAAAAAAAGTGAATCACCAACCACAAGGCTAGTAAATCCTCCCGACAACACTCAAGGAAAAATGACCTTGAAAAAAACAATTTACGGCAACATCTCGCCCAAATCAATAGTTTATTCGGGAGATGGCTTGTTTTTTGCTCAAAACATGATGTACCGCCACACAATCACAGTTTACGACAGGAACTTTAAATTAGTCAAGACTATTCCCGATACAGTAAACTTGTCGAAGTTCGGCTTTTCTAAATTCAAAGGCAATTATAAAGGCTCTCCCGTAGAAGCGGCTTTTTCAACCGATGGCAAATATGCCTACGTCTCCAACTACAAAATGTACGGTTCGGGGTTTAGCAATCCGGGAACCGACAGGTGCTCTCCAGCGGCCAAACACGACCAAAGTTTTCTGTACCGGATCAATACCAAAACTTTGAAAATAGAAAAGGTAATTCCTGTAGGTGCAGTGCCGAAATTCAATGCTGTTTCGCCTGACAATCGCTTCGCGCTCGCGAGCAATTGGTGCAGTTGGGATTTGAGCGTAGTTGATATCAATAAAAATATCGAAATCGAGCGAGTAAAACTGGGTGCATATCCTCGCGGTATTGTTGTCACTCCCGACTCAAAAAATGCCTATGTTGCCATCATGGGTTCTTCCAATATTGCGAAAGTGAATCTCATAGACTTTTCGGTAGAATGGCTGAGAAATATTGGCAATGCGCCGCGTCATTTGACGATAGATCCCAACGGAAAGTATCTTTATGCCACTTTGAACGGTGAAGGAAATGTAGCAAAAATTGACCTAAAAACTGGTAAAGTGGTGGACAAAGTTTCGACAGGGAAAGCACCTCGCAGCATGACAATTTCCGATCAGGGAAAACTGCTTTATGTGGTCAACTATTTCTCGAATACTGTTAGCAAAGTTAGGACGAGCGATATGAAAGTGCTGCAAACAGTGAAGGTTAATTCAAGTCCGATCGGGATTACTTACGATCCAGAAACTAATCAGGTTTGGGTAGCTTGCTATTCGGGCAGTATTATGGTGTTTCAAGATTAATTTAGCTGCTTCGTAGTGAGGACTTCAGTCCTGACTACAAACAAGAGCGATTAAATGTTATTGTGGGGCGTTGCTCAGAGCAACGCCCCTAAAATATTACTTGGACAACTTTAAAGGCTTCACAACATACTCAGAAGACTTAGCAGGTACTTGGCCTTTTTTGGCCATAGCTTGGTAAATCATGGCTGCTACTTCAGCGCGAGTTGCTGTTGTATTAGGCTGCAAAAGTGCGCGCTTCGGATGGTTGACAACAATGCCAGCTTCCGTGGCTGCTGCTACCTTATCAACTGCCCATTTCGGCACTTTTTTCCTGTCTGTATAAATCTGCAAAGTTTTGCTTGCTTTCGCTGACCGTTTCAAGTTTAAACCGCTCGCTAAAGCTGCGATGACTTCGACGCGGGGAATATTTTTGTCGGGACGGAACTCATTGTTTGGGTATCCTTTAAGATATCCAGTTTTGACGGTGTGGTCGATCGCCGGAGCGACAGGACTCTTGTCTTTTACGTCTTTAAAATCAATTGGTTTTCGGATCGGTTCTTTGTCGTCGGACATTCGCTGAATTAAGCGCGCTAGTTCGGCTCGCGTCATCGGTTCGTCGGGACGAAATTTGTTGTCGGTGGAATCAGCAAAAATTTTCCGATCGACTAAAGCGACAATGAACGGACGCGCCCAATATTTGTCTGGAACATCGGAGAATCTAACGGGCCCAACTTTGGGTTTATCAGCTTTCGGTTTGGTAATTGCTGGATTGGGAGTCGATCGCCCAATTGGCTTGCGAGGAACAACGATTACACCCACCGGAGGAGTTGCCGGTAAAATCCGCCCTAAAGGTGCAACAGGTGCGACATCCCGTTTTGACGGAACGGGGGTTGCAGCGGGCGATCGCAAATCCGAATTTGGCGATTCTGGCGTTAATATTCCCGGAGTCGCGGGCGTAACCGCAGGCTGAGAAAAAACGGCTGGAAATTGCCAATTTCTGGCATTCAATCGATCGGGATTTTTACCTGTTACCCAAAATAAAATTGCTCCCATCGTGCCGAAGGCAACCAAGATAGCAATCAATTCATCCAATCCTAGAGGGTTTCTTTCCCCTGACGGGGGTTGTGAAGAAGACATATTGTCACCTACATACTAATGTAGAAATTAAATCACATATTTTTTGGGTCTGGGGGAAACAGAGAAGGCTCAATCAACTATTCCAAAGTTCTCACTGTCAATACTTGCGGCGGCGTGGAATCGGGAGGATAAATAAAATCAACTTTTACCGATCGCGTTTCTCCCACAGCCAACCTCAACTTTACCATCGGTTCCACAACTTGACCGACACGCTGCCATAAATGCACGTAGCGAGTTACATCGTAACCTCCATCATCTTGGTAGCGCAGCCGCACAGTACCTCGAAAATAAGGAAAATCCAGCGGAGGTTGGCGAAACCGCAAGCCCTTTTTTGAGAGTTTATCTTCTTTTAAAGGCGTTTCCAAACTCACCGCTATTGTTTGCGGTTTTTGGGCAGTGTTATGCAGGGGCAAAATCAGATTGTAGTGTACGCCGTAATTGCCGTGGGCTTCGTAAGCGGTGTCGGGATAGCGCGCCAGCATTTTTCCGGCTTGCACTTGTTGGGTTCCCAAAGTGCCCCCGCGCAAGGTAGAGATCCCATAGGATATCGCTTTTCCAGTCTGGGGAATTGCCAGATTTTTAGCATCGCGATCGACTAATTCCGCTTCCCATCCCGAACCTTGCTGCACCCCTGCCACGCGGCCGTAAATCAGGCTTCCCGAAGTCGCGCCGGGGGGAGTCGGGGTTTTGTCGCGGGGGCCTGCCAAACCGCCATTATTCAGCAATTGCTGCCATTCTTCCAGAGTTGGCGCGCGCTCGCCCCCATCAGCATTTTGAGGTGCATACATGGCCAAAGTAGCGGCGTAAACCTTGGCCGGGGCGGGCACGGGGGCACCGCCCCTACAGTTAAGGCGCACAAAGGTAGAACGACCATTTATCGGCTTTTCCAGACCCCGCACGGGAATAGGGCGATTCATCAACAATGCGGTTTCTCCCGGTGCAATGAGCAGTTTTGCGGGAAAAGCCGGCTGCCGCATTCCCCGCAAAACGCTATCGACAGCCCTAATCCCAGGGCCGGAATATACTTCGCCGTCGGGATTCTCACTTAGTGCGGGTTTCTGTTTGAACGGTGCGTCTGGTTCCATCAGGTAACTGGCTGCCTGCAATACTTCCACCGTCACGGGCGCGGAACTGGGGTTGTAGAGCAAAGCTGCGATATACAAAGTGCGTAAATTTGCCGGAGTGTGAGAAAAGTGGTGAGCAAACAGGTTAAATTGCCCTTGAAAGGCAAAGTTCAGGTGAGCTGCGGGGACTTTTTTGCCGTCTGGGGGAAAGGTTGAGAGCAAAATGCCTTCTTTTTTGACCCATTCGGGACTGTTGCTGTTGAAGAGGGGGATGTTGTCGAGTTTTCCGGGGAGCGATCGCACTTCGGCATCTAGTACAATTTCCTCTGGTGCTGGTTTTCCGGGAACAGATTGTACGGGTTTTTTAAGTACAAATAATCCGCCGACTGCACAAAGGGCGATCGTAGAAATACCAGCAATTCGAGAAAAGAGATTTGGCTTCTGAATCATGAAAGTTAACTGTCAACCCAATCTCTGTACATCTTCCACCGACAGCGACAGCGCCTGAGCCACTTGATCTACGGTTAAACCCATCGCCAACAGTTGGGGAATCGCATCCCGTTGGGTTTGTTCTGCGCGATCGGCCCTTTGGCGTTCCTGTTCGGTATGGAGGCGTTCGAGTCTAGCTTGTTCGCTACCAGTTAACAACAAATTACCCTCATTATCCCACCAACGCAACCATCGCTGATGCTGATTTTGATAGCTACCTTCCCACACACCTAACTCTACTCCCATCAGGTCGATCGGATAATGTCCGCGATCGTTCGGTTGCAAACGGCGATAACGAGTATTCACCCAGTTATAGACTTCCAATTCGCTCGTTTTAATGATGTATATCGCATAGTAAGGAATGTGAATAATCTGCTCGTATACCCAAAACTTTCCGGGTTTCTGGTTGACACCTTCTGGTAAGCGAGATAAGGGAGTATTGTTTCGTTCTTCAGAGCCATTACCACTAGCAAATTCGATCGCAATCAATGGCACAATATACTCGCGCCAAATCACGTAAGAGCGGCGAATTTCCCCATCTATTAGGGGCGGAACGTTGGGAACGTAGAACCAGTCAGGCGCTTCGGCTCCCTTTTCGGGAGGGTCGGTTTCGCGCCAGTAAATGCCACAATCTTGCCCGATCGCATATTGTCCGTCCGGGTGGAGGGTTTGCAGTGTAGTTTCCAGGGAGTCGGTGAGTAGGATACTCTGGGGATGTGCTAGAAAGTTATGTACAAAAGTGCCGTCGGAGTCAGGTAGTTGGGTGCGATCGGGAAAGGCGGGGGGTAAGGTTGTGGGGTTGAGGCTTTGGGTCATGTCAGCTATCCGATGGTGAAATGACAGATGCTTTATTTAAGTATAGCCATTTTATATGGAAGGGCTTTAAACTGTTTAATACGCTCTCTGTCTATCGTTTAACTAGAGGTGTGACCATGCCGTTAATTGCCAAAATCGCAAGCACTAACGAACGAGTAGACATTACAAAATTGAAAAATCCTCGTGCCCAACTGCAAGCAGGTGACTTAGTATGTCAGCTTTGTGGTAGTCCGATGATTATTAAGCAAGGGATGATCAAAAAACCTCATTTTGCCCACAAAGCAGAATGCACAAGCGATTACCAAAGCCATCCAGAAAGTCCTGAACATCTTGCAGGGAAAGAGTTGATAGCAAAAACTCTCAAGACAGAACTGCCAGAGTACAGCCTTGCCCAAATAGAATATGAGTTTCCTATTCCTGAAGTAAGGCGGATTGCTGATGTTGTAGCAAAGTTTCCTAACGGGTGGATAGTCGCTCACGAGTGCCAACTAGCTTCAATAACAGTTGAAGAACTTGAAAAACGAACAGAGGATTACTTATATGCAGGAGTTGACGTTATTTGGTGGCTTGGCAAAGCTGCAAATACCAAGTCCAATCTCGATTGGTCTCACTCAAAGTTTGGATTTGCCCTCGTACTCAATTACGAGCAATTGTCCGCCCACGCTCAAGGAAGTCAAGATTGAACTCGAATGGATTTACTATAGATTCCGTGAAGGTTATTGGTACGAAAATTCAAACAATGAAACCTCTTACGAAATGCCTAATATATCTAGGTCTTACTTAGAATTTTCAGAACGTTTAAGGAAGCAAAAACCTACTGCAAAAGTTATTGACACGCTATATATTTTTCGCTGCCTTTACATTAAAAATAATGAATGGCAGAGATTTGACCAAACTATCGATTGGTATGAATTTTCTATCTTAGATAAGTTGATAGAGTCTTGTTTTGCTCGTTTTGGAGGCTCTGTCAGGAGGTTTGAACTGGGTATTCAATATTATTATGAATTTGATTGTGGTTTGGCTTCTGGTAAATCTCCTTGGCTGCACTACACTACGGATTTGATGCTTAAGCGATGTTTAGAGATTTGGCCAAAAATTAAACTCGATCAAATTCAGCGAGGGTTAGTTCTGCAAAAGCGCGGTAAACACTCCGTAAATGGTCATATTGGATCGCTCAACGCTAAGAAAGCTATAAAAAAAGAGGGGTATGGGGCTGATGAATGTTGGGTTGTGGTAAATCCAGAAGCACTGAAACCCTGGCGTGGTGAACTTCTACCTAAAAGTGGTATCGAGGCTGCAAAAAGAAGGGCGCATGAGTGGCAGTTGAAACGTACAGGCGCATCTCATAAATAATAGCTATATCTCTTACTTTTCATCCTTTGCGGTTGAAAATTTTAAAAGAGATCGCCACATTGAAAACCTTACCTTCGCTATGACCTTAGTATTATTTTTATCAGATTTATTGGCACTCATGCCGAGTATGACAAAGTAGATGCAGAAATAGTCTAAATAGAGGTGAATGTATGGAATTGCGCTCAATTAGAAATGAAACTGACTATCAGGAAGCCCTTCGAGAGATCGAGTTACTGTTTAATCCAGTTGTATGGTGCGTCGCTGCGGGAAACTTCCCACTAAGGCGCAGATATTCGAGGGCGACGCACCATACATTCTTAGCGCCTTCTGCTACCGAAAGAGCGACTCCGACTCGGTTGACGAGAATTTCTGCCGCTACCAAAACTCGGCTGCCGCTGGTATCGATTTTGACGTTGCTGCCGCGATCGCCTCAAAGTGCTGCCACCGTAACCCGAACCGGTCGATCGATTGCCATTTGGACGTACTGAGGGTCTTACTGGCTGGTTGTATGTGGGCGATCGCAAGCGGCCTGTCGTCCTTAAAACTTGACGGTTTCTCACAGCAGGAGGCGGAGTTTGATACCGAGTTTGATACTGCTGAACAGCTTGGCCGTAAGTATTACCATACCCGCCATATCCTGTCATAATCCCCGGCTGATACACTGGCGGCATATAATATTGCGGTCTAAATAACAAACTGCCGATCGCCTGACCGGCCACAGCCCCAGCAAACGGTGCCCAGAAGCCAGATTGCTGCCGCACTACTACGGTTTGTGGCTGACCGGTTTGAGGATTAGGAACAGTTTCGGTAACGTTGTGAACGTACTCAATTTTAAAATCTTCTGTCAAATGCAAAACCGCTTGATTGTTATCCACATTTAGATAACTTTTCTTGCCTGCCGATATTTCTTCATTTGTTAAGCGAGCCATTTGCAAATCCCTAGTGCGGTAAACTGGGGGACTGCCGGGGGGAGTATTCAGCAACATTAAACTGTATTCGCCATCAGCATCGTTGTAGGTAGCTTGCTGTACGGAATATTGACCTTGAGCCAAGTTATTGTTTGGTGCAGGACGCACCGTGTTAATATTTGGATTTCCAGCAGGATTTGCAGGAGGTCGTGGGGTAGGAGAACCGCAGGCGGTTGCCGTCCCTAAAAGACTTAAAGCCATTAAATAAATTGTCAGTTTTCGCAGCATCATAAATAGTAATTGGGAATTGGGCATTGGGCATTGGGCATCGGGCATCGGGCATCGCGCATTGGTAGCAAATAACCCTTCGACTC
The DNA here is from genome assembly GCF_036700405.1 of Microcoleus sp. T3_D1. Lineage (NCBI taxonomy): Bacteria > Bacillati > Cyanobacteriota > Cyanophyceae > Oscillatoriales > Microcoleaceae > Microcoleus > Microcoleus sp. T3_D1. Next base: position 53,007 of record NZ_JAUBOV010000009.1, on the reverse strand, counting down.
CGCTCTGGGCACCGCAAATAACTAATAACTAATAACTAACAACTAATTACTCCTTCCTTAAAGGGGAATAAGTTCGGGGAAATTGACCAACACTTGGTCGTTGGTAAGTTCGTCTCCCAACTGTGCGGGAGAAAAGTGAACTTGCACAGCTCGGAGCCTTTCTTGGTAATGTAAATTAATCAGTGCTTTTAAACCGACTTTCAGCGCGCTGATGTCAGCCAGGTCAGTTTCTAGGGCAGGAACTTCGCCTTCATACGCAACTGTCAGCATCACCACCACATTTCTAGTTACCGGCAAAGACAAGGGGGAATTTTTATCGTAAACAGATGTGCTGTATTGAGGCTCGCTGAGATAGCGATCGGCTGAATCAATGAAAAGTTCATCCACATAATCGCCCGCTTCGCCTTCATTCCAAAAAACATCGCCTTCATTGGCGGCTGATTGCCAGTAGTTGTCGTACTGCAACAGGTGATTGCAAATTTCTACAAGACCTTCTCCTAAAACTGCTATGTCGCCATCGGCATTAATTGCTTGTCTGGCGGTGCGGTTGAGAACTCCTAACAGCGGTGCAACATCTTCGCCTGTTAGGTGAACGAACACCCGGCAAACTGCCAATCTAGTTTTACCTGTAAATTGATTGAATCGATCGCGCCAAGCATTCATAACCTAATAGTTGTAATCTGTAGGGCTATATTTCCCACCATAGCAGGGGGTTTGAAGTCTTGCCGTCTACCCTCAGATTGATCTGAAGAGTATTTTTAGCGATCGCCTCGGCTGCCTACTGTCTCGCTTTGACTCATCTAATTTTATAGCAGTTTTCAATCGGATAAAATACAGTGCAAATACAGTAGGAAAACCGCACAGCCTTGTCCTGACTGGGAGCAGCGACTTTTAATAATTGGTATGAGATTGATGATGGTAGCAAGAGTTTTTTTAATTGATATTAATTCAGCGCTCGTTTGCTTAGCCGGAATATGATATTGTGTGCTATCGATTCATCTGTCTATTGTTTGCAGTGCTTCGCGAGCGCAATGACAGGAAATTGTAGGGGTAGATAATTTCAAATCAAAAAACCTCCAATCTTGCAAGATTGGAGGTGCGCTAAGCGAATACTTGGGTTTGAGATAACTATTTGAGGCTCGCGCTTTGGACTTGTTCGATCGCAATTTCAGAACTCAACTCAGCAACTGGCGAAACAGGCAAATCCAGCTCGCCGCCTGGAGCTTCTGGGTGTTCGCGAACGACTGCAACCGCATCTGCTGACTCAGCTACAGCACCCGCCGCCGCCAAATCGAGCAACGCCGGAACTTCCAAGTGTCCAGAAACACCTGCATCTGCGATCGGAGCGATCGGCTCTTCAAAAACTTCAAAATTATCGGTCATCGCAGCGCAAGCAGCAGAAGCACGCTTGCCGGCGCGGTAGCTCATGTAGGCCGCTCCGCCACCCAAAACTCCAGCCAAACCGAGGAAACCGAGAGCTGCTGTTTTGTAGGATTTCCACGGATTAATGCGCTCCGAGCCGCCGGAACCTAGGAGCGTTGTCGCAGAACCAGATTTAGACGCGCTAGATTTGCTGTAGGAACAGGGGAAAGCAGATGCGGCGTCACCTATGGCGATGCTGCTTGCGATCGCGACGACGGAAGCAATGCCAGCTAACACTTGAAACTTCTTCATGAGGCTTGGGAGATTGTAAAGGATAATTAAAAAATTAATGGTAACAGCTCTTTACAAATCTATCAACTCTGCGCGCCGCCCAGATCGCGGATCGATCGCAAAAGTCAGCTATAGCCTCACGCAATTCAAATTTTAAATTGCCCGATTAAAAAACTGGAAGGGTTACTATGTAAGCGTTTGGGCTAACAGAGCGGTAGAAGTTCAAGTTTTGTGAACCCCTACTTGGATCGCGCCCAAATAAGAAAATCTGAGGTGAGACAGTAGAAATTTTAATTACAGAGCGGCAAACACTTGGTGACAAACTACTTTTAAGGCTACTTTTGTAAAGGCTTAGTTATTGGAAAAACTCTTATTTTTATGACAGACAACGCGAATCAAGGCATTGAGCGATCCCCTCGCCGATTGTTGGTGACGGGCGGGGCTGGATTTATCGGCTCGAATTTTGTGCATCACTGGTGCAGCAGCTATCCGGGCGATCGAGTAGTGGTACTCGATGCTTTAACCTACGCCGGAAACCGACAAACCCTGGCAACTTTGGAAGGAGGCGAAAATTTTCGGTTTGTGCAGGGGGATATTTGCGATCGTACCTTAGTCGATACCTTGCTCAAAGAAGAAAACATCACCACAGTCGCGCACTTTGCCGCAGAATCCCACGTTGACAGGTCAATTATCGGGCCCGCAGCCTTTGTTCAAACAAACGTTGTCGGAACCTTCACACTGTTAGAAGCCTTCCGCAAGCATTTTGAAGCAATTGATGAGGCATCTCTCAAAGCACAAATGCGCTTCCTCCACGTTTCTACCGACGAAGTTTACGGCAGTCTCGGCCCCGATGACCCAGCCTTCACAGAAACAACTGCCTACTCGCCCAACAGTCCCTACTCAGCCTCCAAAGCTGGCAGCGACCACCTCGCCCGCGCCTATTTCCACACCTACGGCGTCCCGACAATTATCACCAACTGTTCAAACAATTACGGCCCCTATCACTTCCCAGAAAAGCTCATTCCATTAATGTGCATCAATATGTTATTGGGCAAACCGCTGCCAGTATACGGCGACGGTCAAAACGTGCGAGATTGGCTCTACGTTCTCGACCACTGCCGCGCTTTAGATGCCGTTATTCACCGCGGTCAACCTGGGGAAACCTACAATGTTGGCGGCAACAACGAGGTAAAAAATCTCGATTTAGTAAAAATGCTGTGTCAGCTAATGGACGAATTAGCTTCTGATTTACCCGCCCGTCCTTGCGAACAATTGATCGCATTTGTCAAAGACAGAGCCGGGCACGATCGGCGTTATGCTATTGATGCCACCAAAATTCAAACAGAGTTAGGTTGGACTCCCTCAGTAACAGTTGAAGAAGGTTTGCGACAGACTGTAGAATGGTACTTAGCCCATCGGGAGTGGTGGGAACCCCTGCTTTCGGAGGAATATCAAACTTACTACCGGAAAGTCTACTCTAACTAATCTCCTCCTGGACGCACGGGCTACCAAAAACCAGAACCAGTAAAAAACTGGTTTTCCAGCTCGAGAGTGCGTCCACAAAGGTTTCTGTCTTGCCTTCAAGCTTTACATTTAAACTCCCGGCGCAGAAACCGGGTGAGAGAAAGGAAAATCTTTAGTTGAGTGCGATCGATCCGAGTTAAAAAACCTGTTTTCTTTGGTCTTTGCTCCTAACTTCAGATTTAATTAGGTGCAGGTGACTATCACACACATTCGCCCTTGTCAATCTTTGTGAAGATTTAGTGAAAAATCACCCCAAACGCATAAATTTAAGTGTTTGTAGCTGATAATTTTAATAGAGTTACAACACATTAAGCATTTTAGAAGCTTTTAGTAAAAACAAAAAGCAGCAATGACCGAAATAAACTCGCTCAAGCACGTCCAAGAACCTAAATACTGGCTGTTAGGCATCGCCTCCGGTTTGATCGCCTTACACCTAACTCTGACTTCCAGAACAAACGACACTGACCTGTTCGGTACAATGTTACTGTTTTGGGGAGTCGTAGCATTTCTCATTTGGGAAAGGCACGAATCCTTAACTTTTGAAAGCGGAATTTTCGCCAGCTTCTTTGGGACATCGTTAATTGCTTTAATATTGCTCAAAAGTTCCTCGATATCGGGATACGACTTTTTTATCAGAGCAACGCCTTTTTTGTCGGGAATCAGTCTCGCCTTGCTTGCTTCCGGCACAAAAGGACTGAAACAATATTGGCAGGAACTTCTAATTCTTGGCTATACAGCTATTCCTCCAGGATTGATCGGAGTATTGGTTGATGTCCCCCAATTAACCGCTAAATTTTCAGCTTTCATCCTGCACTATGTAGGATTTGACGTGGTGCGAAAAGGGGTTTTTCTCATCCTGGAAAAGGGCAGCGTGGAAGTGAATCACGGCTGTTCCGGGGTGAATGCGATGCTACAATTGTTAGGACTAGCTCTGGTTTTCTTACTGATGTTTCCTACCACTACGGCTCAGAAAATTGTATTGCCATTCGTGGCAATAATTACTGCATTTGTAGTTAATGCCGCGCGAGTTGGTCTCCTGGCAGTGCTGGTATCGCTATCTCAACCCGAAGCATTTAAATACTGGCACGAAGGAAATGGTTCGGTAATATTTTCGATGATTGCTGTATTTATTTTCGGGCTATTCTGCTGGTTTGCTATTTTGAAAGACCAACCCCAAAATAAGGAAGGACAGAATTGCTAATGGCTATTACCTCTTGGAAACCACTTAGGCTTTCCCTGTTGGCTGTTACTTTGGGAGGGGTTTTGTTGGTTGCCGGAAAAGTGGTTTTATATCCATCGGACGGCAAGCATCTGGTCACCCCGTTTGAGTTTCCCGAGTCGGTGCCTCTAGCCGATTGGAAACTAAACAAGAGCGCGCCGATCGAACTTAGCGACAATTCAGAATTCCAAGCGGCCAGGAAATATGAATATCAAAAAAATAGCATGGCTCTAGAAATAGAGATGCGCTATGCGGTAGACACCATTGGGGCAGTGGAAGGTATGATGAGGGGACATACAGTTCTCAAGTCGTCTCCTGGTAAACTAGCATTAGTAAACACTCAAGGCGCGGGATTTCACGGAATCTTGCAACAGCCAAATCGACTGTATTTGAGTTCGTGTATCAATCCTCGTGGCAGTGCTACAGTAACTTCCCAACAGTTTAGATATAATCGAAATACTCGCGATTGGCACCCAAACCGTATTCTGTTTTGGTTGTTGGGTAGGGGAAATATTCAAGACCGGCGCTGTTTGTGGACTCAGATGTCTGTGCCTTTGGATAAAACAACTCCAGAAGATGCCAAAAAAATTCTAGAGAATGCTTGGGTTTCTTGGTATGGGTGGTGGCAGCCGCGATTCCCCGATCCTTGACTCGATTCAGTCGATTTTAGCTTTTAGCTTTTAGCTTTTAGATTTACTCCACAGGTGAATCTGGAAGCTGGAACAAGAGTCTAAAATTTTTGACTCTCCACGACTGTTGTCGGGGGCTTGTATCCGTTCTTGAGCGGGGTCAAGAGACATTTTTCTTAACAACAACTCTGATTATTTTATGAATGACATACAAGGCGAACAAGGTTTTTCTATCTACAGACTGCGTTGGATTGGCTACGGTCTATTAATTTTGTCTGTATTAGATACGATCGCAACTCTTATACCAGCCAATTTTGGCAATCGCCTCTGGGAATTGCAAACCATTGGGGCTGTAGTGGAACGGGTGCCAGTTCCTTTACTGGCAATGGCGCTGATATTTTTTGGAGAAGGGTACGATCGCAGAGGCTTGGAAGAAGTTTTTTTGAAGGTTTTGTCTTGGGTTTGTCTGCTGCTAGGTCTGGTTTTTCTGTTGATGCTGCCTTTGGGAATTTTTGGCACTATCTACGTCAACAACCAAAACAACCAGCAAATTACTACTCAAGCAAACCAACAATTAGCTCAGTTGCAGCAGGTGGAAGAACGGCTGAATAAGGGTAGTCCTGAAGATTTAAGGAATTTGGCGGGGGAACTTACTCGTTTGGGGGTACAAGCGGATACGCAAAACCCACAGCAATTGAAAGAGCAAATTCTTTCGAGAATTACTCCGGCTAAGGAACGGTTACAGACGCAAAGTGCTGCGGTTCAGCAAAGTCAGCGCTTGGGGTTATTTAAAAATGCTGTTAAGTGGCTGCTGGGCGCGCTGATTTCTAGTGTTTTGTTTTTTACGCTGTGGCGCGGTACTGACTGGGCTCGCTAGTAGTTTTGAGTTTTGAGTTTTGAGTTGCGAGTTTTGAGCTAGTAAGGTGCGCCTAGCGCACCCGGAGAGTCTTGTTGAGGACTAAGATGCGCCCTGTACACGCAGCCCGCGTCTTGGTGGTTAAGAAGACCCTCAAACCCTAGAAATTTCGTTGGGGGCAGCGCTGGCTCTTCTTCTTTTCAAAAGATATTATCGGTAATAAATCTTGTTTATTGCCGATAGCCAACACCGAGAATGAGGCAAATCCGTCGTTAGCGCAGCCCTCGAAGAGGATCGCACCAAGACGCGGGCTGGCATTGTGAAATCCACAATCCCTAATCCACAATCTAAAATCTAAAATCTAAAATCCACAATCCACAATCTAAAATCCACAATCTAAAATTTAAAATCCACAATCCACAATCCACAATCTAAAATCTAAAATCTAAAATCTAAAATCGATTGATGGTATTTTCTAGTTTGTCGGCAATGCCTTCCACCCAGTTTTCATCTTGTTTGGTGTAGCTGCGGGGCGCGTTAGCACCTAAGATTAAAACGCCTTGGCTGCCGATAGGTTGACAGATGACTCCTTGGGTATTTTCTGGCAAATAGTCAAATTCAATTTTGCCGGGATAAATATTGAGATTTACTAAATAAACTGGTTTATTTTTGTCGAGCACTCGCTGCAAAATCGGCCCCGGTTTGACTTCGGGATTGATGCCTAAAATACCGCGCCGCAATAGAACTTTTCCCTGATACACAATTACGATCGACCTTGTGGCGGTATTTGTCAACAGCAAACGCGACGCCCAGGCTAATTCTATTTTCACAGCCTCCGGCAAATCCGGCGCAAATTCAAAACCTTCTTCGCCGATAAGTTTTACGGAATCGGGCGATCGCGCTTGCACCTGCTGCCACAGCAAACCTGTTAAAATCAGCAAAGCGCTGATAATTACTCCCAAAGCGTCCGATCGAGCTTGAGAATCTGTAATTTGCTCTGTCAGCAACCGGTTTACCATTAGCAGCGTACCTGCTAACCCTCCTGCAACTAAGGGCAATTGCCGCAAAACTTTATTGGGATCAGATTTAGTCATTAGTCATTAGTCATTAGTCATTAGTCATTAGTCAGCAGTCATTAGTCAGCAGTCATTAGTCATTAGTCAGCAGTCATTAGTCATTAGTCAGCAGTCATTAGTCATTAGTCATTAGTCATTGGTAATTGGTAGTTGGTAATTTAACTAATGCCAACTGCCAACTGCCAACTGCCAACTGCCAACTGACTTTATCCTACTTCTCCTATTTCGACAATTCGCTGGAAGAGATAGCCGGTGCCACGGGCGGTGAGAATTAATTCGGGATTGCTGGGGTCGTCTTCCAACTTTGCCCTAAGCCGCGAGATGTGAACGTCCACTACGCGGGTGTCTACGTGGCGTTCTGGCGTGTATCCCCAGACTTCCTGCAAAATTTCCGATCGCGAAAAAGGCTCTCCAGAACGGCTGACAAGCAGTTCTAACAGGCTGAATTCCATGCCCGTGAGGCGAATTCGTTCGTCGCCTTTGTAAACTTGGCGCTTGTTGGTGTCAATCCTGATATTGGTGACGTGGATGACTCCAGAGCTGGGAATGCCCGATGCGCCGTTTTTGTCAACCCTCCGCAGTACCGAACGGATGCGGGCTTCAAGTTCTTTGGGAGAGAAAGGTTTGACGACGTAATCGTCGGCGCCCAATTCTAAACCGGTGATGCGATCGGCTACGTCTCCCAAAGCAGTTAGCATGATGATAGGCACGTCTGACTCTTTACGCAACTCCTGACAGACGCCGTAACCGTCTAGCTTCGGCATCATCACGTCCAAAACCACTAAGTCGGGTTCGGTGTTGCGAAAGGTTTCGAGAGCTTCTTCGCCGTCAGCAGCGGTGACGACATCGTAGCCAATCATGGAAAGGCGAGTCTCCAGAATGCGGCGGATACTGGCTTCGTCATCAACTACCAGAATTTTTTCTTTATGGTTTTCCAAGTTACCGAGCACTCCTTAAGTTACATTTCAGATAATGTTAATTTTTTGTACCCTATCATAGAAGACACAAATTGAATCATGTGTGGGGATCGGTCTGAAAGCTTGATAATTGCTTTAACTCAGACTTTTCTAAATGTTAGGGTGACTATTTATCATAGTAAACAATGCCTAAGCCTCGAATACAATATATTTGTCGGGAATGCGGCTATGATTCACCACAATATTTTGGCAGATGTCCTAGCTGTCAGAAGTGGGATTCTTTTGACGAGCAGTTAGAGCAACCTACTGCTGGTGTGCCGCGGGCTGGTTTAACTGGGGTGACAACTAAGACAGTGGGCGGTTCGCCCCCTGATAAGTCGAAGGGTCAACCAAGGGTATCTTTCAGATTATCGCAGATTTCCGACCAAACTCAGTCTCGCTGGCCTTCTGGTTACGGCGAGCTCGATCGAGTTTTGGGAGGCGGGATTGTTCCGGGCTCGCTGGTGTTGATTGGGGGGGAACCGGGAATCGGGAAATCGACGCTGCTGTTGCAGGTGGCGAATATGTTGGCCCGCAAGGATCGGATACTGTATGTGAGTGCGGAGGAGTCGGGCCAGCAGGTGAAGTTGCGATCGCAGCGTTTGGGTGTGGCTAATCCGGTGGAATTGTCAAGCAACGGCGGGCATAAATCTGGCAGCAACGGGGAAGTTAAAAGGGATTCCGAGGACAATTCAGCGGAGAATTTCTATTTGCTTCCAGAGACGGATTTAGAAGTTGTTTTGCGGGAGTTGGAAGCGCTGAAACCGAATGTGGCGGTGATTGACAGCATCCAAACTATTTATTTTGCTAGTTTAACATCGGCTCCGGGTTCGGTGGCTCAGGTGCGGGAATGTACGTCGGCTTTGATGCAGGTGGCGAAAAGGGAAAATATTACTTTATTTATTGTCGGTCACGTTACGAAAGATGGAGCTTTGGCCGGGCCGAGGGTTTTGGAACATTTGGTAGATACTGTACTGTATTTTGAGGGCGATCGCTTTGCTTCTCATCGACTTTTGCGATCGATGAAAAACCGTTTTGGCGCGACTCACGAAATCGGTGTTTTTGAAATGGTAGCCAACGGTTTGCGAGAAGTAGATAATCCGTCGGAGTTGTTTTTAGGGAATAGAGATGAATTTTCTCCCGGTACTTCGACGACAGTTACTTGCGAAGGAACTCGACCGATTTTAGTGGAAATTCAGGCGTTAGTCAGCCCTGCGAGTTTTGGTTCGCCGCGCCGTACTACTACTGGTGTGGACAATGCTCGATTGCAGCAAATTTTAGCTGTTTTGGAGAAAAGGGTGGGGATTCCTTTATCTAAATTAGATGTGATTTTGGCGACGGTGGGCGGGTTGAAGGTGGATGAACCGGCGGCGGATTTGGCAGTTGCGATCGCCGTTGTGGCCAGTTTTCGCGATCGGGTGGTTGATGCGCGCACAGTTTTGCTTGGGGAAGTTGGTTTGGGGGGACAGGTGCGGCCGGTTTCGCAATTAGAGTTGCGGCTGAGGGAGGCGGCGAAATTGGGTTTCAAAAGGGCGATTATTCCTAAGAATCAACCGGTGCCAGAGTTGGGGATGGAGATTATTCCGGTGGCGAAGGTAATTGATGCAATAATTGCCGCGATTCCGGCTACTCCGAGTCAGTTGCAGTCTGGTGATATGGATTTACAGTCTGTTGATTTGGAGGATGATTTGTCTAATTGAGATTATGTTAAAGTAGCAATAACTGGGTAAACACAAATCTAAAATTCACATGATGAAAGCCTACGAATTTCCAGCAAAAGTTACATCGGAAGGAAAAATCAACTTGACCGATGACATTTTAAAATACTTGGCAGTCAACCAAGAGGTAAGAGTGATAATTCTGGTGAATGAACAAACAAACTCAGAAGCCGATGAAGTAGAGGAAAAAACAGATTGGCATCGTCTTGCCGCCGAACAATTCTTTGCTGATTGCAGCGAAGAAGATGCAATTTACGCTGAGGATTGAGCAATGACTAATTATCAGTTTGGAGAATTAGTTATAGTCGCATTCTTGTTTGCGGGTACAGCCGAAACTAAACGCCGTCCCGGTTTGGTACTGTTGGACACAGGAGATGAAGATATGATTGTTGCCAAGATAACCAGTCAAATCCCTCGTACAACCTTTGATGTCGAAATTCAGGAATGGCAAAAAGCAGGATTAAAGCGACCTTCAGCGGTTCGCTTACATAAACTGAACACATTACAAAAAAGTTTAGTTGAAAGGAGACTGGGAATATTAACCCCTGATGATTTGGTGCAAGTGCGAGATAGAGTCAAACAAATCTGGTCTTTCATTGGATGAAAATACAGGATCGCAAGCTTCATTAGTCACGGCAAATCTCAAATCTCAAATTTCCAACTGTATGCGGAGGCACGAATTATGTATCAAGTAGACATTATTGAGGCAAAATAAAAGCTTCTGGAATTAATCGCAGCGGCGATGAGAGGGGAATAAGTGGCGATTACTCAAGATAACCAGCCTGTTGTAAAATTGGTAGGAATTCCCAAACAAGCTAAACCCAACCGACAAGCAGGAAGTGCCAAAGGAATGGTTTGGATGTCCGATGATTTTGACGAACCGCTAGAAGAGTTTAAGGAGTACATGGAATAAGGCTGTTGTTGGACACTCATGCCTTTATTTTGATGCTTATGCGCGGCTGTGGTGAATTAAGTTAGTGCAAAAAGAAAGAGGCAAAAAGGAGGTAATAGCAACGTGAGCGTTAGATTACATCCCCATGCTCAAGCACGATTGAGCGAGGTGCAACTGAGGCAGAAGTAATTGCTACTGTTGAAAGTGGCACAACTTTTCCGGCTCAATTTGGCAGAACCGGATTTAGGCGCAACTTTTCCTTCAATGCTGAGTGGCAGGGAAAAGTTTATGCTATGAAGAAAGTGGAGGCGATCGCAGCCCCAGAAGGCGAAGACTGGATAATTATCACTGTAATTGTCAAATTCTTTTGAGCAGGAGGTTCCCGTGAAACTGACTTACGATCCAAGATACAACGTAGCTTATATATACCTGAAAGAAAAAACCGCACAGGTAAACACTATCCAGGTTAGCGATCAAATGAATGTGGACATTGCCCCCGACGGTACTATTTATGGAATTGAATTACTCAATGCCAATCAACAATTAGGGGCAGATAGTCAAGGAAAACTGATTGTTGTCAACGAAGCTTTAGGAGAATATTCCGAAATTCAGCTTGCACTTTAATGGCATTGAAAACAATCAGTAAAAATGTGGTTGCTGGATGAATGCTAGGAGTAATATCAAATGATTCAAACTAACTGGCAATGCGTACACACCCTTCACGGACATTCATGTTCGGTAACTTCTGTTGTCATCACTCCAGACGGACAGACTGTAGTTAGCGGAAGTTCTGATAGCACAATTAAGCTGTGGAACCTCAACACAGGGCAAGAACTTCACACTTTATCAGGACATTCACAAGGGGTTACATCCATTGCTCTCGCCCCTGATGGACAAACTCTTGCTAGTGGCAGTAAGGACAAAACTATCAAGCTTTGGAATCTCAGCACTAAAGAGGAAATTTACACCATCACCGGACATTCAGACATAATTACTTCTGTAGTTATCAGCCCCGACGGGAAGAGTCTGGCAAGTGCCAGTGAAGACACAACTATCAAACTTTGGAACCTTAGAAATGGAGAAGAAATTCGGACTTTAAAGTGGCCAGTAGAAGTATTTTATAGTTTGGCTATTTTATTCAGCCCTGACGGAAAGATTCTACTTAGTAGCAGTGCAGATGATTATGTTTCTCTAAGTGCAGTAGCTTTTAATTTAACCACTGGAGATGAAATCTGGACAAAGCATTGGCAGGAGGGTATGGACTCTGTTTATGCGATCGCTGTTAGCCCCGATGGAGAAACTTTTGCGACTTTGCACTGTGTGGGAACTATTAAGCTGTGGAATCTCTACACGGGAATAGAAATCTATACTCTTGCGGAAAATTCAATGGGGGACTTATGCTTAGCTTTTAGCCCTGATGGGAAAATTTTAGCAAGTGGCGGGTGGGATTCTGGCAGCGAAGAGGATAGTACGGAACCTGGTATTATCGAACTTTGGAATCTCGATACCAGAGATAAAATTTGCAGTCTCTTGGGGCATTCATGGGGAGTTTACTCTGTGGCTTTTAGCCCGGATGGGCAGACTCTGGTTAGTGGAAGTGATAACAAAACTATCAAGATTTGGCAACGGGATTTATAAGCACGGGAAATTTTGTATAATTTTTAATGGACCTTTTAACTGAAAAATGAACCAGAGAAAAAAACAGCGCAAAAATCCGTGGAAAAATGAACTAAACGACATCATCCGAGGTGCATCGGGTGGCTTTTTGTTCGGGATTCCCCTGCTTTATACGATGGAGGTTTGGTGGATCGGTTCCCATACTAAACCAGCGGAAATGTCGATCGCGATCGCAACTACTTTTATCGTCGTTTTCTTGCTGACTCGCACTGAAGGTTTTCGCAAAACTAAGGACATCCGTTGGCTAGATGCTGCAATCGATACCGTAGAAGCGATCGCCATTGGCATTGTCTGCGCGGCTTTTGTCCTATTTTTGCTCAGGGAAATTACGCCGGAAACTCCGCTGCAAGAAACTTTGGGGAAAATCATATTTGAAGGCCTGCCGTTTGCCTTGGGAGTTGCCCTGGCAAGCGGTTTCTTGAGCGGCGATCGCTATCAAAGCTCAGACAGCGAAAAAGAAGCTACCATCAATCCAACTGTAGCAGATATCGGCGCTACTTTAATCGGCGCGATGATCATTGCTTTCAACATCGCCCCAACTGACGAAATTCCCATGCTAGCGGCCGGTATTTCGCCACCTAGGCAATTAGCAATTATCGCCGCTTCGCTGCTAATTTCCTACGGTATTGTATTTGTAGCAGGCTTTACTTATCAAGCAAAACGGCAGCAGCAGCAAGGGATTTTTCAGCGTCCCCTCAGCGAAACTGTCATGGCCTATTTAGTGTCGCTGGTGGCTTCTGCATTTATGATGTTTTTCTTCCACAAACTCAGTTTTGACGACCCGTGGTCGATTTGGTTGAACTATACGTTAGTATTGGGATTGCCGGCGGCTGTTGGGGGCGCGGCGGGGAGGTTAGCGGTATGAGTGAAAGTAATAACGAACAGCAAGAAAAAAGAACTCCTGCTGAATGGGCGACATTTGCGATCGCCTGCTTGATCCTTTGTACCATCACCGGACTCGTACTCTACAACTGGGTGACTAAAAAAGACGAACCTCCGATCATTTCTGTCACTCGGAACACACCAATTCGCGAAAATCAAGGGCAATTTTACGTCCCGTTTACAGTGACAAACACGGGCGGCGAAACGGCAGAATCAGTTCAAATTAGTGCCGAATTGCGCGTCAATGGCGAAGTCGTGGAATCCGGCGACCAACAAATTGATTTTTTGTCAAGCGGTGAAACTGAAGAAGGAGCTTTTATCTTCAGCCACAACCCCAGTCAAGGTGAATTGATCGTGCGATCGAGCAGCTACAAACTGCCTTAACAAAGTTTTCAACTCTCGTTTCCGGTAAGTGTGACCCTCATAAAATCCTGTCGCTGGGTGGGGGCGGGTTTAAAAATACCTTAGTTATTAAGGATAGCGAATTAAATAACTTACAATTTTAATTGTTATTGTGGGATGGGCGTCCCGCCCGTCCTTTTTGGACGGGCGGGACGCCCATCCCACAAACTTGTGGAAGTTATTTAATTCTCATTCCTAAGCAGAGATACGGGTGAACCCGCCCCTACAAAATTTACGTTTATTGACTCGGTATCATGTTAAATAGACATAATTCCCGTAGGGGCGGGTTTAATGAATCTCTCCAATCCAGTGAGAGATTCATTAAACCCGCCCCAACCTCGATATTGTAGCGCGATCGAGCTAACGCTTCACCAGATTGTGTTCCCACTTCCAAACACAGCTAGAAATCAAATTAGTGCAGATATGAGCCGTAATTGGCACTAACAAATTCCCAGTAACTAAAACGCTGTAACCCAACAGCAATCCGACAGCCGTTGCCCAAACAGCATAAGGCCACTGATCCAGGGCTCCCAAGTGCAGAATGCCGAAACAAAAACTCGATAAAACTAAACTGGTAACATTCAATCCCAAAGCAGACAGCATCACGCCTCGAAATAACAATTCTTCGCTAAGTCCCGGCAGCAGTCCCAGCCAAATTAAATCCGGCCAAAACAAAGGTTTGAGCACTACTTCCAAGTAAACATCCGCACTCCGGCGATAACCAGGCCAGAGGTGATAAACGATCGCACTACCGCCTGTAATTGCCAGTCCGAGCGTACATCCTTTGAGCAAGTCCATTCCTATCAATTTGACTGGCAAAAGCGATACCGATGCAAATAGCAACCACAATTTAGCTACCGCCAGCAACATAATTGCTGTCACGCCCATTGCTACTAAAACTTGGGTGCGCGTCAAGGGTTCAATTTCAGGATTTCCGGGAAGTTTTTCTGCCACTTAATCACTTTTAGATTTGAGGTTTGAGATTTGAGATTTGTTGGGTTTATACCAATTTTTTATGAGGCCCCGTAGAATCCGATCCCCCCTAGCCCCCCTTAATAAGGGGGGGACAAGAGCCGGATCAAAGTCAACCCCTACTCCCCAACAATCAGGGGGATTTAGGGGGATCGAGATATGTGCAACTTCACATTAAATTGGTATTAGTTAGATAAACAACGCAGGGAGGAGATGTCTGCACCCAAGGAAGCTGGACTGATGCCGGCTCGCAAAGCGACCAAAACTCCGATCGCCTCTAAATATGAGTTTACCTGCAAAGCTTTGATTCCGAGTTTTTCTGGAGTCGCCTGCATCTGGGTTTTGTTGTCCCCGACAGCGATGATTTGTACGGACGATCGCCCACTCAAACTCAGAATAGCACTGCCGCCGCAGGCTGTGGCGGGTATCACCACCGCATCGACTCGATCTGCCCACAAACCCTGAGACTCGAAATCTCTCCTGTTTGCATAGAATTTCTCTCTTGTGGGGAGTAGGGGTTGGGCATCTTGCCCGCCCAATACCTGTGACAGGCCAGATGCCTGTCCCACAGTAGGAGTGACAAATTGGGGAGCTTTGCTGAGGCCGGCAAGGACGCAAGGTAGGAAAGTATAGCCGATTTCCTCAGCAGCCGATCGCGGGGACAGGTGCGGATCGAGGGGAAGCGCAGACAGCGCGGGGGCGTGGGCGCAGGGGATTTTAAACGTCCTGACGACGAGGTGGCTGATTACAGCTTCCGCGCCGGCGAGGGGGTCAACTCCTTTGCCGCGGCGGTAGTTTTCGAGGGCGAGGCTGCCTTCATCGTCGGGAAATCTGGCTACAACTGCGATCGCCTCTACTCTTGCTTGTTTGATTAATTTTTCTGCCGCGCGCAATAAACTGTCGGGATTGCCGATCGTCCCCCAGGATGCCCCTGATTCAGAAATACGCAATTCTACTTGCAGGGGGCGATCGGTTAAAACACAATCGGTTATATTCAAACCCAATGTAGCTCTCGCTGCATCAGCCGCTTGCAGTTGGCGCAGTTGCAAGTCTGGTTCAATGCCGGCATCGAGGATTAAGCCGATGCGATTTTGATGTACCGGTTGCAGGCCCCAGCATCCGGCAGCAAATTTGTCAAGGGCGTAACCTTCAACGTAGAGAGCGTTAGGTATCGGCCAATAAAGTTGAGCGCCGTTGAGGACGTTGGGGTGAGTGATTAGGGTGTCTGAAATTTGGGCGATCGCCCTAGCCACGGGCAGCGCATCTCCTGCAAACCCACCAATCGAGGCTCCAACGCCTGTGGGGACTATCAAAACCACTGTCAAAGGGCGGGGGTTCACGATGTTGCGGGGGATGCTTCCACGAGCACGTAGCCTTCTACCACAGCCTTTTGCCGATCGACATCCACGTCTGTGACTGCCCACCGCAGGGGTTCGCCGTACTTTTGCAGTTCAATTTCAATAGCCGAGTGCAGTTGCTCGGCGGTATCGTGGAGGTCAACTTCTGCGGAAATGAAATGGGTGGTCATAGGGCGATCCATAGTGTTTTACCGCTAACGGTACTTAGGTCAATTTTAGCTTAGTCCTAGGATTTACCGAATTGGCGATCGTACACAATGTCTTCTTTTTCTGTTTCTATCTTCAAGTTCGATCGGGGATAAGCAACACACAGCAACACATAACCTTCTGCCTGAAGTTCGGGACTAACGCCCATGCCATCAACTTGATCAACTTCACCCTCAATAATTTTAGCAGCGCAAGTAGTACAAACCCCCGCATTGCAAGAACTCGGCAACTCAATGCCGGCGGCGTTGGCGGCGCGGAGAATTTGTTTATCTTCGGGTACTTCTACGGTATAGGTAGTGCCTTGGTGGATCAATTCAACTGTGTAAGTCTTAGACATATTTCAATTATTGGTTTTAATTCCCCAATTGGAATTTACGCTAGATTTGGAAACAAAGCAATCAGTATTTTACCGCTGTTTGTGCTTTTGTGCAATTTTACAACTGCATTTTTTATTGATAATTTTTTTTATTAAATGGCGGGGCGAGCGAGTGGCATTTTGTCAATGACTTTTTCACAAATTATAACGATCGTCACGGGCGAACTCTGCCAGAAAGCACTTATACCTAACTAATTTTTGCCTTCAAGCCAACAACTCCTCAACAGCAACACTAAAACCCGCCAGCACTAACTGAGTGCTGATGGTAGAACCCTGGTTAAAGGTTAACTTTTGAGTTTTAGTCACGATCAATATCCAGCGACTTTCTGGAAAAACTATCCAAACTTCCAAACAACCCGAATCTAAATACTCTTGTGCTTTCAGAAAAATCTCTTCCGCACTATCAGTAGGAGAAACTATTTCAGCAATTAACGGCGGACTTTGAGGCAAAGCAGGAACATCGCCAAATTGAGCCACAAGTTCAGGAGTCAGATAAGCTACATCAGCACGGCGCACACGCCTGTCAGTACGACAAGGAACTTCGACATAAACTTCGCCTCCTTGTCCGCTAGAATCTTTGTAATTTCCCCAATAACGATCTAGTCTAGATTGGATGAGACTGTGTTTTACTGTCATGCCATTTTTCTCCGCGATTTGCCCGTCCACCCATTCCATATCGTCGGGGGGATTAGCCATGAAGTCTTCTAGAGAAACATTTTCTGATAAAACGGCAGCCATTGCCATTGCCATTTACTCCCTTTTGCAGAATTCACTAAATTATAGCAATCAATTGGTAATGGGTAATTGGGAATTGGGAATTGGGAATTGGGAATTGGGAATTGGAACTGAGATATTGCACCATTTTCAGCAACAGGCAAGATGCCTGTTCCACAAAGATATTGATTTTCTTGTGGAACAGGCATCTTGCCTGTTCATAAAAGGCTTATTGAGAATGGTGCAATATCTCAGTTGGAGTAAAAAAATAACCCATGCCCTATGCCCTATGCCCCATGCCCCATGCCCAATTTACTCAATATTAATTTGATTGGGAGGCTTAGGTTGATTCGGTTTGTCATCCTTCAAAGTTTTACGCCCCGAACTAGCATAATCCTTATAAAAATCCACAAACATCTTTGTCAACTGCTGCAAAGAAAGTTGTTCGCCATTAATTTGAGCTTTCATATAAGCTTTAAGCACTTCAATGTAAGCCAAACCGAGGGCCAGCGTGAGAGTTGCTGCGGTTGCACCGGAGATAGCACCGCCGACAACAGTACCCGCACCAGGAATCATTTTAATCAAATTAGTAACAATACTTCTGCCGATAGCAGTAACCCCGCCAGCGCCGCTAATAGCAGACAGCATCGCCGAAATAAAGCCCTTATCAAAGGGCATTCCAAAAATTACAGTAATATTAGCAATCATTGCCGTTTGCATCGTCATCAAAATCGGCGCATCAGCAAACGGTACAGGAGTCGCGCCGACAATTGCAGAACCTGCAACATAAGCACTTAGATACTTAAATGCCATATCGGATTTGAGCGCAATATTGGCAATTTGTTCTTTAATAAAAGCTTTTTTAGCTACTTCCGGCAGCAGTTGAACAGTTGCATCTACCAACTTGTCTAAACCGTGAGATTTTACTGTATAATCCTCATCGATTTCTTCCGGTTCAGCCATCACAGGGATGATTTGACTGACTGGCAAATTCATGTGTTCCAGTTGCTTGAAAAACTCGCCCGGCTTTTTAGATGTCGTCTGAGTCAGCACTAAAAGAACTGGTACATCTTTGACTTCCATTTCTTTTAGCCAGCTTTCCTCGACAGATTCTATTCTATTGGCGCTGTGATTGATGCAGTACCAGATGACGTGAATGTGTTCTTTTGGGTGCAGGAGTCTTTGGTCTTCAATTAGTTTAGCAACGTTTAATTGAATAACTTTAATTTGTTCGGCGTTGAGTTCGAGTCCGGGAGTATCGTAGACTGTAATTGGGCAATTCGGTTTGGTATATTGGCGAATGCCTTGAGTTATGGGGCGGCCGACTCCGGTTTCTGCTAAGCGTTGGCGAAAAACGGAATTTATTAGGGTACTTTTGCCGACGCCGGTTTTGCCGATGACTAAAACATTGCACTGTCCCACTTGGTTTTCTGCGTCTTTGAAGGCGTAGTAACTTCTATTTAAAAGCTCGTCTAAGGAAAAGTCGTCTGACATGGCGGTTTGCTCCGATAGTGGTGGGATATTAATTCAATACCACCGAATAGAATTCCGATGCTCTACAAACGAAGTCCGCGAAGGCGGACTGGGGAGTATTAAATATATTGTAGCAATTTGATTTCAGAACCAGTGGAAAGGATATCTGATTCAATTATTCAATATTTTCAGGATTTTCAGGCTGCTCGCTGTCAGGCGGTAAAAAATCAGGATTAAGAACTTCTTCTTCAGTAAAGGGAGACTCTGGGGTAAATATCACAATAGATAAACCAGTTTCATCTGCGGCTAATTCCCTAGCATCTTGATAAGATTCATTAAAAATCTCTTCAAAAAAATGATATAAACTAGGACTGGTTGTGAAGGCATCTCGGATGCGTTTACGATGTTCACGAATGGTGTACACCCAACTATTTGTTCGTTTTTCGGGCTGATATTTATACTTAAGCAAGTGCATTAAAAGTACCCTCAAATTACTTTTTAAAGCATTTTTATCGCTTCTCCCCATACTTTCCAGTTCCTCTAGTAAGTTCTCTAAATCTATTTCAGAAAACTTTCCCTCTTTTAATAAGTTGATTGTTGTCTGTAACCACAGATAAAAATCCCGTTCATAAAGGGATGTTATTGCATTTGTTATTGATTGGATACTTGTCATTTTGTTTGACTCCATTTCTTGGTCATAATTTAGTTTAAGCTAGTAAGCGATCGACTTCGATGCTAAAACCGATCAGGATTTGTTGGGTGCAGGCGGTATCGCCGGATCTAAATGTCAATATTTGATTTTGAGTCATCACAAATACTAAATGACTTTCGGGAAAAACTAGCCAAACTTCCTGACAGCTAGATTCTAAATATTCCTGTGCTTTGAGAAAAACATCTTCAGCGATATCGGTGGGTGAAACTATTTCGGCAATTAAGGGGAAACTTTGGGGTAAAGTGGCAAGGTTGCCAAATTGTGCAACTAATTCGGGTGTGAGATAAGCGACATCTGGGCGGCGAATTTGTCGGTTAGTGCGGCAAGGAACCTCGACATAAGCTTCTCCACCTTGTCCGCTGGAAATCATGTAATTTGCCCAAGCACAACCCAGGCTTGATTGAATTTTACCATGCTTGAGCGTGGCTCCATTTTTCTCCACGAGTTGTCCGTCCACCCATTCCATGTTGTCGGGTGGCTCGGTGATGAACTCTTCTAAAGTAAAATTATCCTGTACAGCAGTAGCAGTGACCATAGTCATTTCCTCGTTTTTACAAATCGGTTTCAGAACTTGCCTGTATGATGTTCGATCAAACCTTCACCAATGGCGCAAACTCCTCTAACTTCACTTGTAAGTCATCCACCAGCATTAAACGATACCTTTCGGTAGTTTTCAACTTGTGGAGAACATAACTAGCAAACTCATCGCGCCACTTTTTTCTATCAAGTTCATTCGAGATGTTCAGCGCTCTGATTGATAGGTTGTAAGGGTATTCTTCAAAGTTGAGCTCTTTATCATTTTCAAAATCATGCTTTCCTACTGTAAGAGTGATTGTTGAGTTACGAAACTCATACCAGTGGTCAATGCCATCAGAAACCAGCTCTAATTTAAGAGCCAATATAAACTCTAATTCTTTGATTAAATGTTCGATGTCCTGTGGAAAGTCTACAAAAATATCTAGTGTGCGAGACATAAAAACCTCCTTTATTGAAACTCAGTAAAAGTGATGTCATAGATATCGCCAATAATTCGGACGCTATCAATTTTCCCGCGTGTAATATTTTTTGCCCTCTGCAAACCTCGTTCAGCCTCAGCCTCTATCAACCCAGACACCCTAGCATCTATAATTATATCCCTAGCCTGTCCGCCTCGTCTAATCGAGTTGTTGATCTGATTTTTTACTGTCGCGCTTGTAGCACCGGCATCTAGACTTTTGAATTCAGTGAATTTTCCATCTACCTCAGCATCGGGATTTCTACCTCCATCGGTTTTTTCCACCAAGGCTTTAACATTTTTTCCCTCTCTTTCCAGAAATTCAGCGATCGCTCTTTCGGTTGCACCAAAAGCTCTTTCTGATTCATCAATACTGCCACAATTAGCCGAATTTTGCTTAGGGGTTTGGTTAGTCCCGTTATTCACCATTTTTGGTTATTTAAAATTTGGGTACCATCGCACCTTATGAACCAAGCCACTTGAGAAACGTATAGCGAAATCTTGTCTGGCGGCTTAAATCCTGGTAAGTGACTCCTGGAATCGCGCACTGAGGAGTCTCAAGAATTATGGCACTTTTGCAAGAAGTCTGCTGTTACTATTATGACCGATCGGCAAGGGCGAGCGCACTTTGACCACAAAAAAGACAAATATCACCAACTCCACATCCTCAGCTATCAAGCAGTTTTCGGTTATGTTTTTGATAACGGCTTTCTTCAGACCAGTTTTTCAGCATTGACCATGTATCTCAACTCCTGATTTATTTGTTATTTGCCATGCTTGACAAATCTACTGAGCGATGATAAACTTAAGTATTACAATAACATAAGTAATAAAAAAATCTCTAGTTAATTTTTTATGACTAAAAACAATCGTAAAATTCGTTGCCGGATTAATTACAAACATACTTTATTAGAATTATCTGTTAATAGGAAAGATCCCTGTGAAGTAATTCGAGAACTTATTTCAAACTCCTATGATGCTAAAGCATCGGTTATTGAAATCTATCCTTTACTTCAATATGACGGGTTTATATTTATTGATAATGGGATTGGTATAAGCTCTGAAAAAAAAGTTAATGGAGTAACTCCAATAGATGCTTTCTTCTCAATAGGTCTTTCAACTAAAACTCCTGGAAAATCTATAGGTTACAAATGCCAAGGCTCAAAACTTTGCTTTGCTTCAGCAAAATTTGCACTCATTACCCGATGTAAAGAGGATAATGAATCTTGCTGGAGTTCCGTAATTATAGATAATCCGAGAGATACTTTAGATTCTGAACAAGACAACATTGATATTCAAGAAGATATGGAACCGTGGTTAACTTTAAAGAGCCTACTACCGCAACCTGATGCTCGAACAGTAGGTATTCTAGATAATTTAGACCAAAAATATTTCCAATCACATCTTGCAACTGGCTCCCTAATACTTGTGAAAAATTTAGAAATTGATAATTTTTCCAGCTATTACGGTACCGATAAAAAGTATCCCTATATCAAAAGTTATATCAAATTTTATACCCGACATGGAGATGTCAGAATCCTAGATCACGAAAGAACAGGGTTTAGGGCAATAGACGCTAAAACTTTTAAAACTTCATCTTCTACCTATAACGATAAATGCCAGCTTTTTCTTTGGAATTGCAGGGAAAGTCAATTAGAAGAGATTAATTCGGGATATCCATATATTGATAAAATTGATAAACAAGACTTTATTATTCCCGGATTGGAAGAATATTCAAGGAAATCGCCAACAGAGATAAAGAGGCTTAATTCAGGTAGATTTTATTATCGTAGCGCCCAGCCGTTTAAATTTGACGGCATTACCTACTGTTTAGTATTGGCTATTGATGGAAACAGAAGAGCTTTAGAATATTATGAAGAGTTAGATCGCCAAGGAAAAAAGAAGTCAGGTATTGGGTTTAGTTCACAAAGAGGAACCTTTATTTGTTCGGAAGGCCTAAAAATATGTTCTTATAATGAAATATTTAATCATAGTTTATTACAAGATTATATGGTTTTAAGTGATGGTAAAGCTATGACACATTATGTGTTGATGATTAACGGTACCTTTCAGCTAGTAACGGACAGAAATTCTTTAAGTGGAACGTCAATTAAAACTCTAAGGAATGAACATTTTTTAGAACATATTAAGAGCTTTTTAGATCGAGCTTGGAATGACAGCAAAGTTTTTAGAGAGTTGATACAGAGAATCGGAAGTGAAGTTAGTGAATCAAAGACCGAAGTTCAAGTTAAGCAATTCAATAAAGTTAAAACAGAAATCATTCAAAGAGATTATTTTCATATTTTAGATCATGAAGTTTTAAAAGACAAAAAGTTCTTTGTTCCTAGTGTCGGAGAAGAACATGGAGTAGGTGCATTATATACATTGTTAGCTCATCTGATTCCTGCCAATTCTTGCTATTCTAAGTTTTGGTTAAGACCTTTAAATTTTTGCGGTCAAGGAATTGATAGTTTAGCCGCTGAATTTAATGATGATACATTAAAACAAGAACTTAAAGGCTTGGAATATAAATATACATTTTCAAGCGATGAGCTATTTAACCATCCATTGGTAGTCACCGATCAGATTGTATGTTGGAAACTCGATGAATCTGTGCAAGATGGTAATCCTGTGGATGATGGAGATTATGTTGGAGAAATTTCATTTACTAATGATTTAAAAGGTATTGGCTGTGAAATTATTAATATACAAAACAGATATGGTTCATGTCATAATTCTAATATTCAAGTCGTTTGCTTAAAAGACTTAATAGATAAAACTTTCCAGTGTCACTGGAAAAAAGGTTTGAGTAGTTTAGTTTCACAATCATCAAAAAAACGGACCCGATAGTTAAAAACTATAAACATAGATAGGCTGGATTTCGTTATCCATTAGAGTTGCTTGGCCGCCAAGAATTGCCGTTTGTCAGTCCCTATAATTGGGCGGGGTTTGTATCGCAGGGTTTGGCGTAGGAGAAACAGTAGCATTTACATTCCTGGACAGATCACAACCACATAAACCGGGTTTTTTACCGTATCTGCAGGCTGCATGGCATCTTCTGGGCAAAAAACCCGGTTTCTAACCACCCCTGCGTCTAGGACTAATTTAGAAATGTTCCAGCAGAGATTTCTCTTGTGCATAAACCTTTCGCAGCGACTCCAGCCCGATCGCCCCCAACATCAATTTAATCACCCCCACCAAATTTCCCCACTCGAACAATTCAGAAACACAAACAGCTTTCTGAAATCTATCCGCATAGAAATCCACCCAAAAATCCGGCGCGTGTCTCTCTTTCTGACTCGCCCAACGGCGCTTCCAATAACCAAAATCTAAACCAGAGGGCGATTCCACTCCCAAAACAGGCGGAAAGTCGGCATAACTGACAAACCGACTCATCCCTTTGGCGTGCACGTACAGGATATGTGCCCAGCACTCGAAGCGATATATTTGTTCTACCTTGATTTTCAGCAGCCGCGCGATCGCCTCTTTTGTCACAAACCGGCTCAATCTGTGTCTGGGGGTTGATTTTGGTCGAAAGCTTGCTAACATGGTTGATACATCCCACTTGATGGGAATTTTCAATGGTTGATACATCCCACTTGATGGGAATTTCAGATGGTTAATAAATCCCAGTTGATGGGATTTGAACTTTGATAGGCGATCGTCTTTTAGTTTTCCAGACGTTGGGGCGATCGCTTTTTTCGATAAAATTATAATATACTAAATCTAGTGGTCTGTCAATGGGTTTAATTAGATTGCGGGTTAGAGAATTTGCTGGTGAGAAAGGCTGGACGATCAAAGAGGTTTCTGACCGATCGGGAGTCAACTACAGCACCCTCAGCACCTATTCACGTTCTCCGGGAATGGCAATGGTTGATTTTACTTGTCTGCTGAAGTTGGCACGTACTTTTGACGTGATGGTGGAAGATTTGGTTGAGGTCGTCAAAGAGTAGTCGATCGCTTTTTGGGATAAAACTATCCGATGATGGTACACCATCATTTGTCAAGTATGGGTTTAGTCAGGTTAAAAGTCAGAGAACTAGCTAGCGAGAAAGGCTGGACGCTGAAAGAAGTTTCAGAACGATCGGGAGTAATTTACAGCACCGTCAGACACTACGCCCGCTGTCCGGGAGTGTCAACCATTGACTTTATTTCTATACACAAATTGGCTCGCACCTTTGATGTAATGATTGAAGACTTGGTGGAAATTGTGCAGGAGTGAGCGATCGCTTTTACGAACTAATTATCCAGTCAATATTACTCGACAGTTGCTAGCATCTGATTGACAGACTCACCCCGTTGTAGTGCTTCCCAATCAGATGTAACAGGTTGGTAAGAACAGTAACACACCACAATTCGCTCGTCAGTATCAGAAGCAGAAAACTGCTGAACGCGAGTAACTACCCAATCTCCATCTTTCCCGTGGGTGACTCCATTACCGGGGTCAGATAGATTTTCATAATCGCGGGTTTTGTCCCCTACTTGAGGAATTTCTGGGTTTTCCTCCCAAGTCCAATTTTCCCAAAGTATATTAGTTAGACCGCCCCTCGGCATAAGCTGACGTTTTTCCCAGCCGGGAGCACTCATGCTTTCGGTTTTGTAGACAATCCAGATTTTTTTAGTCATTTTTTTAAAGACGATCGCACACTCGCGTTCAATACTTCGACTATATCAGAAATGAAAGCTCGTGCATCGGTTAAACTGAGATGTTGCATCATTCTCAATAAGCTTTTTATGAACAGGCAAGATGCCTGTTCCACAAGAAAATTCACTCTTTGTGGAACAGGCATCTTGCCTGTTCTTGAGAATAGTGCAACATCTCAGTAGGAAGAAACCAGGTTTTTCGCGCCCGGAGCGTCCTATGTTGTTAAAAATCGGCAGTGCAGGAGTTGAACCTGCCTGGGGCGAATTATGAGTTCGCTGCCTAAACCGCTCGGCCAACTGCCGTTAAATCGATTTCTTCGACCTAACTCAAAATGAAGTATAACATAATTTCTCAGTCCGTGCTAGAACTAGAGAACAAAAATCAAAATCTTTAGATCTGCTGAGTCCCGATCGCCCTTTCCGCCAATGTGCTGGAGCCGATCGACCGGACAAAGCAGTTTCTACGACTCGGCATAAACTTATAGGCAATGGCAGTGAATTCGACGGTAGTGCTGACTCTAATTCTGCTCGCTCTCATGTTTGGAGCAGGCGTGACGAGTTCTGTTTGGGGATTTACTATAGGTCGCGAAGCCTTACAAGGAACGACTCAACCCGATGTTCGTCCCAGCAACAATGCTGGCAGCGGCAAGGCTGGAACGACGGCTAGCAAAGACCAAGTGAGCATTTTGAAAGAAAAAGACATTCTCACAACCGTCAAAGCACGGGTAGAAGGTCGCGATCCCGAAAAAACGGCCGGGGCAAATACTAAAACAGAGAAGGCAAGCTCTAAACCAGCCGCCGCCAAAAAACCGGCTGCACAAAATGCCAGCGCCAAGTTTCCCCTGAACAGTCGCGACGGGGGAATAACTCTGGAAGTGAGCGCGGCCAGTCAGCGCAACAATTCCATGCTGCTAGACGTGAGCATGAAAAATGAGGGCTCCCAAGCTGTGAGGTTTCTCTACAGTTTCTTGAACGTCACTGACGATCGTGGCCGGGCCCTAAGCGCGACTGCCGAGGATTTGCCGTCGGAACTCCCCCCCAACGGGCAGGTGTTTTACGGTACGGTGAGTATTCCCACAGCTTTGCTGGAAAATGCTAAGGAAGTTTCGCTGACGCTGACAGATTATCCAGGTCAAAAACTTCAGTTGCAAATATCTGGCATTCCAGTGGCGAAGTAAAATAAAAGAAGACCAAACCTGCAGACGGATTCTCAGGTTCGATCGATAAAGTTTTTTTAGGAAGCATTGTGTCACTTTTAGGGGCGAGAGTGCAGGAGATATCTGATTTACCCGCGATGAGTTTGACAGAGGTGCTGTCGCGGTTGCTGTCAGTGCTGTTGCTGATTGCGATCAATGCTTTTTTTGTGGCGGCTGAGTTTTCGATGGTGACGGTACGCCGATCGCGCATCAATCAGTTAGTGGACGCTGGCGACGTTGCAGCTTTAACTGTGCAATCTTTGCAGCAAAGTATTGAGCGATTGCTTTCGACAATGCAGTTGGGAATCACTCTTTCTAGTTTAGCTCTCGGCTGGATTGGGGAAAGTACGATCGCCGTGCTAGTCCAAGCTGCGATCGGCTATTTGCCACTGCCAATTTACATCAAGTCGGCGATCGCCCATTCTTTTAGCATATCAATAGTAACTTTTTTCCTGCTAGCTTACCTGCAAATCGTACTGGGCGAACTCTTTCCCAAATCTGTAGCGTTACTGTATTCCGAACAGCTAGCCAGAACTTTAGGGCCTCCGAGTTTATTGATTGCCCGTTTGTTCAATCCCTTTGTGTCGTTTCTCAATCAATCTACTCGATCGCTTTTGCGGTTTGCGGGCATCGAATACGATCTAAGGCATCGGCCGGTTACTCCCGAAGAACTGCAATTGATTATAGCTACTTCCAGCGAATCCAGCGGCTTGGAAGCAGAAAAGCGAGAATTGCTCAACAACGTCTTTGAATTTGGCGAAGTTTGGGTAGAAGAAGTAATGGTGCCGAGGCCTAGCATTGTCGCACTTCCCAAGACAGCCACCTTTCAAACTTTGCTCGACGAAATGGCGATTTCTAACCATTCTCGCTATCCCGTGACGGGAGATTCTTTAGACGACATTATCGGCATTATTGGCTTCAAACAACTTGCGAAACCCCTAGCTGAAGGTTTGCTATCTCCCGACACGCCAATTGTACCTTGGATGCGTTCGGTGAGGTTTGTGCCGGAGATGATGCTGCTGGGGGAACTGCTGCCTTTGATGCAGAGTTCGTCGGAAGAAATTGCGATCGTAGTCGATGAATTTGGCGGCATTTCCGGGTTAGTGACACTGCGCGATTTGATAGCCGAAATTATCGGCCGCAGCTACGAGTCACCCGACAGCAAAGAAATTGCTTTGCAAGTATTGGACGATCGCACTTATTTAGTGCAAGCGCAGTTAAATTTAGATGATGTGAATCAAATATTGAATTTGGATTTGCCAGTAACTGACGAATATCAGACAATCGGAGGTTTTCTGAGTTATCAGTTGCAAAGAATGCCGGCTGTGGGGGAAGTTTGGCGGGGCGAAAATGTGGAACTTACGGTTGTTTCTGTCTCCGGGCCGCGGTTGGATCAACTTCAAATTCACTTGTTGGAAGGGGCTGCGGGCGATCGAACTTTAGATGGAATTGCAGCAGCGGATGAGGAAGTTGTGGGGAAAGGGCGAAAGAATAGCGGGGTGAGTAGTGTGGCAAAATTTTCTAGTTGAGCATATTTTAGCGAATACCTAGATAATCTACTCGCTCGAAGTCGCTGCGTACTAAATCATCTAACGTTGGCCCTTTGGGGCGTAAATTCAACCTATTGCCAACCTTCACATTTTCGTAATATGCGTAGGGAATATAGATATCTTGCTCCTGCATAAAAGCGAAAGTAAAGTTAAAGGCATCGTCAATGTCCTCAGCTTTAACCTCACGAAAGTCAGAGAGGAATAGGAGATCCATTTCTTCCTCAAAGTACAGCATCTCCGCAAATGCACCTCTGTCGTAGCAGTTATAACCAATATAACCGCAAGTGTCGCTGCATTTGTAGTAGATGGCGCGAGTGGATAGGAACCAGGAAAGGGTGATAGCATCTCCTTCTCCAAATACAAGGGAACCGGGATGATGATTCAGTTGCTCAACGATCGTCCAAGGATGTCCTCGGAACTGAAATACAATATAGCTTTCGGCCGTAATTTCGATTTCGCGATCGTAGATATCCCGTTCCCAGACATCCGCGCGTCTCGCCCTACTAAGCTTTTGCGCCACTGACTCAATAGGAGCGCGAACGAGAAGTAGATTTTGGTTTCTGTCAATTGTTTCAATACCTCGGCGCTCTTCAATAGACATATCTTTTAACTTGGGAAAAACAATCAATAATTAGTCTACCTCTTTTTCAGACTGTAGCGAATGCCCAGGAAGAACCAGGGTGCTTTATACTTGATTCATCAGGTAAAGTCAATAGACTCGATCCTTTATGCAAGCGCGATGAACAGCAGAAATTAAGAAATGCTATGAAAGCTCAAGAACTTTATCAACAAGGATTCGACCTCGGTCGCAGAAGGTTGTACAAGGAAGCTGCTGAAGCTTTTACTCAAGCAATTAATATCAATCCTGACTTTGTAGAAGCTTATATGGTTCGTGCTCGTATGCGAGCTGTAATTGGAGAAAAACAGGGTGGAGTGGAAGATTTTCAGAAAGCTATAGATATCTACAGGGCTAGAGGACAATCGCAAATGGCTGATCTGCTTTTAGTGCCATTGAATTCGCTGCAAAATGAAATTAGGTTTGACCAGGAAGACCAGGGTCAACCGGAAGTTGAGGATGAGCCGGAAGGTAAATAAGCCGCCTGCTGATTCAAAATTCATCAGGTCAAGTAAATAGACTCGATCCTTTATGCAAGCGCGATGAACAGCAGAAATTAAGAAATGCTATGAAAGCTCAAGAACTTTATCAACAAGGATTCGACCTTGCTCGCAAAGGACAATATAAAGAATCAGTTGAACTTTTAACTCAAGCAATTAATCTCAATCCTAGCTTTCCAGAAGCGCATATTGTTCGCGCTGATGCTCAAACTTTATTAGGAAACCTACAGGGTGCAGCAGAAGATTTTCAGAAAGCTATAGATATCTACAGGGCTAGAGGACAATCGCAAATAGCTGATATGCTTTTAGTCCCATTGAATGCGCTGCAAAATGAAATTAAGGATGAACAGGAAAACAAGGGTCAACCGGAAATTGAGGATGAGCCGGAAGGTAAATAAGCACTCGGATGATTCCAAACTAACTAAGAATCAATTTTAAAAATTTTAGTCATGCAGGACTTACCCATCAAAACCCAAGAAACCGGGTTTTTGGCAGCTTCTGCCATCTGTAACATATTCTTGCGAAAAAACCCGGTTTCTGACCACCCGCTGCGATGCTTAGAAACCGGGTTTTTTACCGTTTCGGCGGGCGGAAGCGAAGAGACTCGAAAAAACCCGGTTTCTGGGCCGTCGTGCGTAAGTCATATTTAAGCATAAGGCACCGGATCTTTTAATCCCAATTCCTCAAAAGCAGCCAGCCGCAACCGACAAGAATCGCAAACGCCACAGGCATTTTCCCCGCCTGCATAGCAAGACCAAGTTTGCTCCCAAGGCACTCCTAATTTGTTGCCCAATTGAATAATTTCTGTTTTTTTAAGTTCGATCAAAGGTGTTATAATTTTAATAGCTTCTCCTTCCCTTCCCTGCTTGGTTCCTAACCGAAATACTTCCTGCATTGCTTGGATGTAATCGAGGCGGCAGTCGGGATAGCCGGAATAATCTAAAGCGTTGACGCCGATGTAAATGCGATCGGCTTCTAGGGTTTCTGCGTAGGCGAGGGCAAAACTGAGAAAGATTGTATTTCTAGCTGGAACGTAGGTAATGGGGATGTTTTGAGACATTTCTCCCAGAGTGCGATCGATCGGTAATTCCATCTCATTATCCGTCAAAGCGGAACCGCCCCACAGTGTTAAGTCAAAGTTTACTATCTGATGTGCCTTAACCGCTGCCGAAAGTGCGATCGCCCTTGCTGATTCCAACTCCCGCCGATGTCTTTGCTTGTAGTCAAAGGAAATAGCGTAACACTCGCAGCCGTCGGCTTTGGCTTGATACAAAACAGTTGAGGAATCCAGCCCTCCCGACAATAAAATAACTGCTTTCACTTAAAACATCCTCAATCAAATTAGCTTTTATATTTATATCAAATTAGTTGCAATTTGACAAGATAGCAAGGCTAAATGCTTTTTAAAACCTACATATTACACCATTGTCAAGAACGGGCTCTCCGGCCCGTTCCACAAAACTCAATTAACTGGTTCCCAGCCTCTGCGTCAAGAACGGGCTCTCCGGCCCGTTCCACAAAACTCAATTAACTGGTTCCCAGCCTCTGCGTCAAGAACGGGCTCTCCGGCCCGTTCCACAAAACTCAATTAACTGGTTCCCAGCCTCTGCCTAGTAACGAGTAGAAAGAAAATTCATCTTTTGTGGAACAGGCATCTTGCCTGTTCTTGAGATTGATGCAGGATGTCAGATTTCAGTTGCTAATAAATCATCGAGTTCGCGGTAATCGGGCAAAGTTGTATCAATTTTAATGCCCTGCCGCAAAACAGTGCGATCGCCCTGCGCTCTAGATAACAATTCGCTGAAATTCCGCGCTTTAAATAAAATCAAATCTGCTGGTAAACCAACTGCAATTCGTCCTAAATTCGGCAATCCCATTAAATCGGCTGGAGTCTTTGTCACTGCACAGGGCCAGTCTCCATAGGGCCTATCTAAATGAGCGATGCGGACTGCCATATTAAAGACTTCCAAAACATCATGATCGCCAAATCCGTAAAACGGATCGCGACAATTGTCGCTAGCAACTGCAACGGGAATTCCTGCTGCTTTGAGTTCGTGCAGCAGTGTCACTCCCCGCCAGCGCGGTGTATGCTGAGATTCTCGGTCTTGCAGGTAAAGGTTGCACATCGGCAAGCTGACAATGCCGATATTTGCTTGCTTGACTAATTCCAGAGTTTCTGTTACTAAATCTGACGGTTGTCGGGCTAAACTACAGCAGTGTCCGCAGATTATTTGACCCCCAAATTCATGGCGGATGGCGGTTTTTGCGACTTCCCGCAATGTTACTGAATCTGGATCGTCGTTTTCGTCGGTGTGGAAGTCGAGGTTTAAATTTCGTTCTTTGGCTAAGGCAAAAACTCGATCGAGTTGTTTGTCTAAGTCGGGATTCATATAGGCGAAGCCGCCGAGAATGCCGCCGATTTGGGCTATGCGATCGGCTAATTTTTCGCCGGCGGGTGTCAGGAAATAGTCGAGGGAAACCAGGGAAACTGCTTGCAATATCAGCCGATCGCCCCAATCGGCTTGCAGCGCTTCAAATACTTCTAAACTAACGGTTCCCTGTTCGCCCGCGCTGTCAATGTGAGTGCGGATAGCCTTGGTTCCGTGGGCATAGCTGCACTTGAGTCCGAACTCCATTCGCCGGTAAACATCCTCTGCATTCCAGTTTTTTTGGGCATCAGCGCCTACCGCTTCGATCGCGCTGACAAAAGTTCCATCGGGATTGGGCGATCGTTCCCAAATGTGGCCTTTGTCTAAATGGGTGTGCATATCCACAAAACAAGGCCAAACTAAGCCGCCCTGCAAATCTATAACTGGGATATCTCCAGAGGAGGAGACCGGTTTTGTACCTGCTGGAGTAATTTGGGCGATCGCCCCTGCTGCAATTTCCAAATCCACCAAACAAAAATTGTTCTCACTCCCCCTTGTCGCCACAGTAGAAGCTGAGGGCGCGATCGATTTCATCTCTAGAAGAGACGCGGGTACGCGACCATTTTTGAGCAAATAATTAGATGTACTTGGCAACATTAATTTTGTGAGTTAGTATTTTCTTGATAATTACCGCCTACCAGTTGTAACTATAACAACCATTGCAGGAATTGTGAACATCTCTTTTCCCCTCTTTCTCTCTTTTCTAGATTCTCTGCGCCCTCTGCGCCCTCTGCGGTTAGTTTAAAAAATATCATGCACAAAGAAAATATAACTGCTAGAGAAACTTGGATTAAATAGGTAGTTTTGCTGTTGGGACTCCACCCCTAATCACTGAAGCACAGATGCAAAGTTTTTATATTTTGAGGACAGCGCGAAAATCAGCGTCACGAGTTGGGCTATGCCGGATACTTCCAGAGCCTGAATCCTTTTGCTATCATAAATCACTGCTTCAAATTGCAATTTCACTTTCAACCAACAGCAGCATCCATAGCAAGAGCCAAAAACAACTGTGTCAAAACCAAAGCATATAGTTTTAACATCCCATCCCGACAGAGCCGGCACAAAACCTCATCCCATTTACTGGGGAGAAATCGATCCGCTGAAACGGGGGCCTGTGATTGGTAGCCTGACCAAATCGTCTCACCGGAATGCGATCGGCACTCATTCGGGTTCCTACTCTGTTTATCGCGCCCTAGCAGTTGCTTCCGGCGCACTCCAAGCAGACCACCGCCCGGATTTTACCAACACCTCTCCGGCCGCACACATCGGGCCGCACCCGAGTTGGGGCGATCGCAATTTGATTGTTTCTCTCGATCCGTTTGGAGGTCTCGTCAGCGAAATTTATACTTCATTTTTACAGCAGGGATACGATATTCGACCGACAATTGCTGTCACTAAAGCTCACATTAATATGCCAGAATTGCAAGATGCAATCGCTAAGGGGCGGGTGCAAATTGATGGCAAAATAGTCAAAGCAGGCGGCAATTTAGCAGTAACTAAAATTGCGATCGATCCGGTGTGGTATTTGCCGGGAATTGCTCGGCGGATCGGCGCCCAAGAAAGCGTTCTCCGCCGTGTCCTGTTCGAGCAAACAGGCGGAATGTTCTCGGATTTAGTGACGCGGCCGGACTTGCACGTTTTCTTGCCGCCAATTGGCGGAACAACGGTTTATATTATTGGCGATGTCGCGAATATTTCTGACCCGGATAAGCAGTTGGCGGTACGGGTACACGATGAATGCAACGGTTCTGATGTCTTCAGTTCAGATATCTGCACTTGTCGCCCTTATTTGGTACACGGGATTGAAATTTGCATCCAAACGGCCCAATCCGGCGGTTCTGGGGTAATAGTTTACTTCCGCAAGGAAGGGAGAGCTTTGGGAGAAGTGACTAAGTTTTTGGTGTACAATGCCAGAAAACGGCAGGAAGGGGGCGATCGCGCTGATGCCTATTTTACGCGCACTGAATGCGTGGCGGGAGTTCAAGATATGCGGTTTCAAGAACTAATGCCAGACGTGCTGCACTGGTTGGGGATCTCTCGCATTGACAGTTTAGTTTCTATGAGCGATATGAAATACAATGCGATTATCAATTCTGGCATTCAGGTGGTCGATCGCATCCCCATTCCTGAAGATTGGATTCCCGCAGATGCACAAGTCGAAATCGTCGCCAAAAAAGCCGCCGGCTACTACACGCCTGACCCTGTGCCAGATGCTACAATTCTTGCAGAAGCGATCGGACGCGATTTAGGAGATTAAGAGGGCAAAGACGCGACCGATGGGACGCGAACAATCGCGTCTTTGCTAAATGAAATTTATTGCTGGTTTTTGATCAGTCAGGGTAGGTTATGGCTAATTTGCGTTCTAGTGTGATCGTAAAAACAGATATTTGTGGATATACCGCCAGAGTTAAAAAATTATCTCAGTCGGACTTAAGTAGTTTGTTAAACGAGCATAAAACTTTTGTTTCAGATATTAGCGCCAGAAATGAAGGCAGCGTGATTAAAGGGGAAGGAGATTCATTTTGGATAATTTTTCCCAGCGTCACAGCAGCGGCCGTAGCAGCCATAGAAATGCAGCAAGAATTGAGATCGCAACAATCTAGCAAGGCGAACGACGAACGATTGGCTATTCGCGTGTCGATTACATTAGGAGATGTCTTGCATCAAGATAAAGATATCTTTGGCGATACGGTGAATTTAACAGCGCGCATAGAATCAGTAACCCCGCCGGATGAAATATATTTGTCCCAAGCAGCATGGCTGGCGCTCAACAAAGCAGAAGTGCAAACATCTTTTGTCAACGAGTTTTCTTTGAAAGGGATGAGCGAACCTGAAAAAGTATACAAAGTTGACCAAAGTTATAAAACGCGAATCATCAAAAATCAAGCAATAATTAAAGCGGATTTGAGAGGTTTTATAGCTTATCAAGAATCTAATTCTATCAAAGAGGTGGAATATTTGCTCACCAACTTTGAGACTTTTGAAAAAACCATTTGCGAAGAATACGGCGGCACAATTCGGAGTATTGTTGGGGATTCGCATTTGTTGACTTTCCAGGAAGCTCACTCAGCCTTAGCTGCAATGGAAAGTTTGTGCGAGAATTGGAAACTTTTTATTAACGCCAATCAAATACCTTGTGGCTTGTCGGTGGGAGTGGCTAAGGGAAATTTATATATATTTAGGTCTTGCACTTACGGAAAAGATATTCACATAGCCGACAGGCTGGAAGATTTAAGTAAAATAGTGTCTCCGGAAAAAGAAAAAAACTCTGTGATAGTTTCCGATCAAATAAAACGCGAAGTCAGCGGCTCGAAGTGGGAATATAAGCTGATCAAACTAGATAAAAATGTGATTTTAGATAATCTTTTAGATTACAGTCAGTTTGACTTTTTTCAAGAAAACGATGTTTACCGGTGTTTGGTGGTATGAAGTTGCACAATATTGAACTTGAGACTGTAGAATATCTGAGAACGCCGGCTGCTATTCGTCAAAAGTGCGATCGGCTTTTTGATTTAGCCCGCCTAGACAAACTTCGCTACTTCCGCGTCGATTTATCCCAACTCGACAAAGCAGCAAATTATGTAATTGACACAACGTGCCAACAATATCCCGATTTTAACATTCCCTTTCACAGTCGCTGGCGACATTTTGAAGCCGGCAACCTGTCGCGAATCGCTGAATTGAATGCAGATTTAGCACAATTTTCACTCATAGAGCAAGCTAAAATCAAATTTGATTTAGCAATTATCAGCGTTTTGCTCGATGCCGGTGCTGGTGCAGATTGGCAGTATTGCGAACCAGAAACCGGGCAGGTTTACCGCCGTTCTGAAGGGTTAGCCATAGCCAGCTTGCGGATGTTTTGTCAAGGTGTTTTTTCCAGCAATCCCGATTTTCCTTGGCAAGCTGATTCTCAGGGACTTTCTCAATTAAAACTAGAAACCTTAGCTGCTGGATTTCAGGTAAGTCTAGACAATCCCCTAGTTGGTTTAACAGGCAGATTAGAATTATTGCAGCGTTTGGGAAATGCCATTTGCCAGCATCCATTATTATTTGGTAGCGAAAACCCGCGTCCCGGCAATTTGGCAAAATACTTGCTCGACAGTCGGGTTTCGGGAGTCAACACTGTGAATGCTTCTGAAGTATTGAGCGCTGTTTTGACAGGTTTTGGGGAAATTTGGCCGGGAAGATATGCAATCGGTGGTGTTAATTTAGGCGATGTTTGGCGGCATCCGGCTTTAACAGGAGAAAATCTGGGAGATGAATTCGTGCCGTTTCACAAACTATCGCAGTGGTTGACTTATTCGCTGTTGGAACCGCTGCAAGAACTTGGTTTAGAAGTCGCGGGATTGGATGAGTTAACGGGATTGCCGGAGTACCGCAACGGCGGTTTGTGTTTGGATATTGGGCTGCTGCGGGCAAAAGATTCGGCTATTTTTGAACACAGTTACTTGCCGGATTCGGAAGTTATAGTAGAATGGCGATCGCTGACTGTGAATCTTTTAGATAAAATTGCCGCAGCTATTCGAGAAAAGCTGCATTTGAGTGCGGAACAATTGCCGCTGGTGAAGATTTTGCAAGGAGGAACTTGGGCGGCGGGGCGGAAAATTGCGGGCGAATTGAGGCCTGGTGGAGTGCCGCCAATTCAGATTGAAAGTGACGGCACTGTGTTTTAGAGGGAACAGGGAAGTTCGGCAACGGATTCTGTAACGGATGTAACGGATGTAACGGATTTAACTCATATGTTGCACCATTCTCAATTAGCCTTTTATGAACAGGCAAGATGCCTGTTCCACAAAATATAAATTTTCTTGTGGAACAGGCATCTTGCCTGTTGCTGACAAGGGTGCAAGATATCAGATTTGACACTCCCCAGCAGTCAAGGCGAGGGGATTCTTGGTTCTGCGACCTACCTTAAAACTATCTATCCTTGCGGCAGTGTTTAAACCAGGTATCCGTTCAAAAGAACCAAATATCGAGCTTAATTTAGATAGCCTCGCGAGGGTTTGTCTCCCCAAGCTTTCGAGAATTGCTTCTCTTGTTTCTGTGTGCCCCACAGTACATTTTAAAAATAAAAAGTTTAGTCTCTGATTTTGGCTTACATTAGTTAGCCCAGCTATGTTTTTCGTGGTTTTCGCCACCCACTAACCATTATTGTTTTCCGACCTGTCGTTTGAGCGTGGTGTCTCATGTGTATCGGCGGTTATTCTACCTGTAGTATAGTTATTATACTCTACAATGAACACAATGCAAGAAAGTTCAAGAAAACAATTAACAAAAGTTGATAATTAATTAAAGCCGTCCTAGAAGGACGGGGCTTTAGACCCAATTTCTTGGTAACGGATGTCAGGAAGTTGAAAAAGGGAAGAGGGAAGAAGCAAGAAGGAAGAGGGAAAATTATTCCCTCTTCCAACTTAAAATTCAAAATTCAAACCTGAAAACTCTACCTCACACTACACTCCCAACAAGCTGCTTAGCGGCAAGTGCGATATTTGACGTGATAAACTAAACCGCGATGAGCCAAATCGAAAGAATCAACGGTGGCCATGCCGGCACCGCGGGCGGTCATCGCAGCATTTACTCTCATATTTACACTGTCGCCGCAGCGAGACCAAACATTAGCTACAGTGGCTAAGCTATCTCGAACATTGTAGTTAGTTTCGCCGCTGAAATTCCGATTAAAAACTGGGCCGCGCGCTCCAGCGAAAAAGTATTCTGCTCGCAGGTTGCCTGTGGTTCTAGGAGCAACGTAGCCGCGATAATCAGCATCGTAGATAGAAATTTGGTAGCCTTGGGGTACTTTGATGGGAATGCTCAGGTTGCAGCTTTTCCGGCTTTCTGTTGAGACATTTCCCTGGGCTGCAAACTTATCAAATAGGATGGTCAGTTCTTGACCGTCGGGGCTGACGCTGACGCTGGCGGAGCGATCGGGGCAACCGCTACCGCCGTAGCTTGCACCTAAAATTTGAACGGCAGGATTAGCCAAGGCGGGACTGATAGAAGCAGTCATTAATGCCGTAGCTAGCAATAGTTTTACAAACTTCATGGAGGTTATTCTTAATAAGTTCAGTTGTGTGTTAGGAGCACCCTAAAAAAAGGGAACTGAATTTAGATAATGTGTTTTAAACTTGGATATTGCCGCCTTCATGTTGAAACATGAAAAGCAAGTCAAGCCAAGCTTATGACCTCATGAGCAGTTCCTAGTCAGGTTTTTTCGATTAGTGAATTAACCGAACAAACAGGTTTTATGTTGATACTTCTTAAGATTCATATCGGTTGGTAAAAGTTCCGGAAGATTTCGGTGCGAAACTCCGGATCTGTGTTATTGGGCTGGGATGGAGCGCGAGAGAGCGAAACCAGTGGGGAGGCTTTTGGGCCCGGATCTGCGATCTTAGGAAGAGGAAACGAGAGAATGACATATTTGTGTATTTTCAAACCTCGCATACTTAGGAATGAGAATTAAATAACTTCCACAAGTTTGTGGGATGGGCGTCCCGCCCGTCCAAAAAGGACGGGCGGGACGCCCATCCCACAATAACAATTAAAATTGTAAGTTATTTAATTCGCGATCCTTAGTGTCGCTCTGGGCGGATGAAAGGCAATTGTCGGAGCAATTTTATTCGGGCGATATTGGTGTTTTCAATAGGGGTTTGATATAAGTAGTCCCGGACGCAGGGGCCGCAGAAACCGGGTTTTTTTGCGTCAAGAATGCCTCGATGGCTGATAAGTTAGAATAAAGCAAATTAATTATTCAAAAAAATGAGTGCTAAAGTTACTGTCATCGACCATCCTTTGATACAGCATAAGTTAACTCTCATGCGGCAAACTCAAACGAGCACGGCGAAATTTCGCCAACTGCTGAAAGAGATTGGAATGCTGCTAGCCTATGAAGTGACGCGAGATTTGCCGCTAAAATACGAACAAATAGAAACGCCGATCGCCAAAATGAATGCACCGGTGCTGGCTGCAGAAAAGAAAATTGTTATTATTTCGATTATGCGCGCCGGTCAGGGATTGTTAGATAGTATTTTAGAGCTGATTCCGTCTGCGAGGGTAGGACATATTGGTTTGTACCGCGATCCGACAACTCGGATGGCGATCGAATATTATTTCAAAGTTCCCCAGGATATCGAACAGCGAGATGTTTTAATTGTCGATCCGATGCTGGCTACTGGTAATTCAGCAGTGGCGGCAGTGGATAGGCTGAAAGAAGTTAATCCGAAGTCTATTAAGTTTTTGTGCTTGCTGGCGGCACCGGAGGGAGTGGGGCACTTTCACGAACAACACCCTGACGTGCAGATTTATACGGCTGCTGTTGACGAGTGTTTGGACGAGCACGGCTATATTGTACCTGGACTGGGAGATGCGGGCGATCGACTTTACGGCACTATGTGAATTCAATAAAATTATTTTCTGCTGTATATGTCAATACATTCATTAAAAAAAAAATACTAACATAACTATTGGTTTGATAGTGCCATACAATGTAAATTGTAAAATTTTAATGTCAGGAAAAGCCTATATATAGCAAGGGTTGTAGGTTTTTTTACATTAAATTCGTAAATTGCATTATCTCAATGTATTTACTGCATCTTATGGGTAAAATCTCTGCCTTTAGTGTAATTAATTGCCAACGGTTAGTTCATAAAATAGATGTATGATCCTAACCGTTTGCGATCGACTACTAACAATTCTTGGACGAGGAAAAAAGAATGGAGACTACAGCACAGAAAGAAGCCCCAACTCACCCTGTTGAGGAAGTGAAAATTCAGAATATCAACAGTTTGGAGTTTGAGCTTTGGGCTAAGGCCGTGAAACGGCAGATGATTGCAGCACTCTCTAAAAAGGGCGCGATTTGATATCTCTGGGTTTTTTGTGCACAGGTTGTGTTAATTAATTAAATTAACAAAATTATTGTCTGCATTGTTGTCCGAGTTCGAGAGGAGTAAGGGGAAGAGTTTTGAGATTGCGCTGCTTTCGTAGTTGCGGGAGGGGCAAAAGAAAGAATTTTCCTTTTTCCTAGTTTTGGACGTACAGGTGGAAGGAAGCCGGGTTTTTTTACGAGAATACTTCTGTTGCGATCGGCAGAAATGGTAAAAAACCCCGGTTTCTTTGTGTCATATCATGTCCGATCGAGTGACCGCGATTAAAAGGGCGGGTTTTTGAGATTGTCAATTATTGGCAGATATTTTTCGTGAGGGGAGCCCCTACCGTATTATGGGTAATCGACCGGACATAATATCAAGAGTGCCTCCCGGACTGTTCTATCTGCCGAAGGCTTTCTGTCAGATTACGATCGCTTGTCAACCGCCGCCAGCAAGCGCAGACTTCCGTCTTGAACCTGCACTGCTTTCACCGTTCCCACAGCAACTCTTTGTTGACCGTTAGCCATCGCTACCTCAATCTTAATCTTGGGGTCAGCCTGCAATCCCAGCCGCCCCCACAGCCACT
This sequence comes from Microcoleus sp. T3_D1, assembly GCF_036700405.1. Taxonomy (NCBI): domain Bacteria; kingdom Bacillati; phylum Cyanobacteriota; class Cyanophyceae; order Oscillatoriales; family Microcoleaceae; genus Microcoleus; species Microcoleus sp. T3_D1. The sequence continues at coordinate 13,334 of NZ_JAUBOV010000009.1, read as the reverse complement.
TGACTTGAGTAGCAGGAAAAGAGCTCACTTCTACATCAGAAAAAGGCGAATTAACCCAGCGGCTACCGTCGTAAAAACTCGCTACCTGCACCTGATACCAAACTTGTTCTCCGGCCAATTTTAACTCGTTTTTTGGGTCGGGTTCCAGCCACTCAGCGGGATTGACACTGTTAATTAAAGTAGCAGAACCCATAATTTGACTCTTGTGGTCTTCTAGATTTTCAGCCTGAGAAACTGCTTCCTCAAGTTTGTTGACCAAATTCCGAATTCGACTTCTGGTTTCGCTGTCAGTATCTGATTGCTGGTCGAGCCAATTCATCGCCTCGCGAGTTCCGTCTTGAGAAGCTACAATCAGGGCGCCCCAAGCCTTGACATCGGCGTCAGCGGCATTCACTCTCAAGGCGGCGTCTATGCGGTTCCAGATCCGCCCGCTGTCATTTTTGAGGGTTGTGGCTATTTCGTGACTGTTACTCGGATCGGCTTCAAATACTTGCAAAGCTTCGGTCCAGCGGCCGTCGATCAATTCTGCGAGAACTTGTTGACCGGGACTGGCCCAAGATGCGATCGCCTGAGCCCGAGTAATTTTAGCGTGAAATTCGATCGTTTCTAGCTGAGCTTGCGCGACTGCAGGCCAATTTTTGCCAGCTTTCCCCTTCGCCACACGCATAACATTTAATGCTGGAGACCACAGCCCGCTTTTCGCCAGTCGCAGCCCATTTTTGTAAGTCTCGTCATTGAAGGCAAATTCTTCTAAAGAAATCGCCGTTAACTGAACTGGGTTCGGCAAAAATTTGCGCGGGCCAATTTGATAAAGGGTAAATTGCGGCTCTAAACCAACTGTTTGGTCGATCGCCAACTGCGGGTTTTCGCCCTTAACAATTTGCTGCCAATTCGGCGCTTGTCCGGCCGCACTCGCCCAATCCAACAGCGACATTAAATGATTTTGGCTGGGGTTGTAGCGAACGACTTGTCCGTAGGGAATTTTCTTGTCGCCCCGCATTAGTTGACCGCTGACATTAAACCAAATGCCGGAGGCGGGGGGCTTTCCGTCAAAGCGGCGCAGTTCTGTTAGGGGTAACGACTGATTCGAGGCTTGATTGTCAGATGTAGAGTCAGCTAAAGAAGCAATGACAAAAGATTCCGCAGGGCCTTCTACATTCACAGAACTTGCTAACTGAAAATACTGCTCTTTATCGGAACTGCGATCGGGAAGCTGCACCCGCTTGTACACCCGAAGTTCGACAATTTGACGGCAAGGATTTTTGCAAACAGTAGAAGCCTTAACAGTTCTTTCTACCATCACCGGCAATAGCAAATCGGAAATAGAATTATCGCGGGCTCGATCGACGGGAAGCGGCAGGGGTTCTCCGGTTACGAATCCCAATTTGCGGACGCTGGCTTTGATTTGATCGAGAGTTTGGATCGAATCTCTGCTACCTGTAGGCAGGCGCGACCATTCCGGTACAAACTCAGAGATCAACCTGTTGCCATTGGGATCGACAATTAGCTGATAACTCAGCCAAGCGCCGCCTCCCATCAAAGCTGCACAGCCACACAAGACGCTGAGGGCTGTCAAATTAGTTATCAGTCTTTTCCAGGGATATCTGGCGCGAGTTCGGGGAGTAGCTATTAGAAGCTGGGACTCTTGAAGATTTTTGGGGCGTCGGGTTTGGCGCCGCCGTCTTGTCGGAGGAGGAGCAACTTTTCGATTTTCTGGGGGTTTGGCTCGATTTTTTGAGGGGTTAATTTTGTGTTCCATCATGCCATTTTAGAATTTAGATTTTAGAATTTAGAGTTTAAAATTGCAATAGCCGATCGTACTGCCGACCTATGATATCCCAGGTGTATTGGCTTTCAACGAGCGATCGCGCGTTGACAGAGAGCTCCCGTCTTAGCTGCTGATTTTCAAACAAACTGGCGATCGCCTCAACATACTCCTGAACTTTGTTCGCCCGCAAGGCCCTTCTCGGTTGTGGGCCGCCATCGACGGCTAAACCCTCCAAACCTCGATCGCTAGCAACCACGGGAGTTCCCGCAGCCATCGCCTCCAAAGTTTTATTTTTAATCCCAAAACCAATCCGCATCGGCACCACACAAACAGCAGCTTGATGCAAATATTCTGCCACCCTTTGCACCCGACCTACTACTTGAATTCCGGGAAGTTCCCCCAAGGCGAGCACTTCCGGGACTGGCGAAGCCCCTACTAGGGTGAGGGTAGCATCCCGATAGCGCTGCTGCAAAGGCGGCAGTATTTGCAAACTCAGAAACCGCGCCGCGTCAATATTCGGCAAATTGTTCATTGCGCCTGCAAAAATTAAGGTGTGTCCTCCCGGATCGATCGACCGGTACGGAAATTGAGTTAAATCCACGCCGTTAGGAATTACATCTATGGGAGGTACAAAAAAATCTTGTTTTCCTCGCCCTCGAACCGGAGGCGACAGCAATTCTAGGAGTTGCTCTCTGTCTGTGGAGGTTGTCGCAACAATGCGGGAGAATTTGGAACAGTAGCGTTTTTCGTAGCGGGCGAGTAGCGGTAAATTTAGTCGATCGCGCAGGGGTTTTTCCGAGGTGCCGGTTGCTAACATTTCCCTGCAAGTTCCCCAAACGGAACTGTGAATGTTTGCCACTGTCAGCAGTTTTTGCCGCCATTCTGGACGCACGTAAATCTCGTTAACGCTGTGTTCGCAGGTGACAACATCGCATTTGCCTGCTGTTACCAATTCGTCTGCCCAATTCTGCATTGCTTGGGAGTAGCTTGAGAGTACGTTGGGAGGTGTTCCCGACTGCAAAAATCGACCGAATCTGTGGAATTTTCCTATTATTTCAGAGAACCCCCCCTCAGTCCCCCCTTTGTTAAGGGGGGGAGGCAAGAAGCCCTCCTCAAGCCCCTGGTTAAGGGCAGGAAATAACCCCCCCTCAGTCCCCCCCTTAACAAGGGGGGGAGGTAAGAATCCTTCCTCAGTCTCCTGGTGGAGTCTTAGCCCCCCCTTAGCAAGGGGGGGTTGGGGGGGTACTTGCGGGTTGGGAAAAACTGCTAATTCTGTGACTTGCTGGCGCAATGCGTCGATTTGTGCGTCGGTGACATCGGGCGATCGTACAGTGCCGAGAATTACATCATGTCGCCGGCTCAAGTATTGTAATAAATTAAACGTCCTTACCTGAGTTCCTCCGCGGCTGGGCGGATAGGGAAAAGTCGAGGAAAGCATCAAAATCTTCATGGGATGTGAAATAAATAAAGTTGCCGCTTGCGCGATAAAATTGATTGATAAAATCTTTTTAACAATCTTCGCACCTATGGACGAATTATCTGTTAAGGCGCTGCTGGAAGACTTGAAAAAGTCCGACGAAAGCGTGCGCGATCGGGCAACTACTGAACTCTGGCACACTTGGTTTAACCAGAAAGGTGACTATGGGATGCAAATTCTCAGGCGATCGCAAGTTTCGCTGGATGCAGGCGATGTTCACCACGCTTTGGATTTGCTGACGAAATTGATTGCGGAAGCGCCGGATTTTGCGGAAGCTTGGAACCGACGCGCCGTACTTCACTATACCCAAGGAAATTATAAAAAGTCGATCGACGACTGCGAAATTGTCCTCAAACTGAACCCGGTGCATTTTGGGGCGTTGCACGGTCTGGGTTTGTGCTACGCTGCCTTGGGAGAATACCTAAATGCTATTCAAGCTTTTCGTCGCGCTTTGGAAATTCAACCGTTTGCTTTGGTGAATCAAAAGTTAATTCTCGAATGTACGGCTCGTTTGAGTTAAAATTAATTTTCCTGGCCTGAAAAGTGTTAATGCCAAATTATAAGCTGCTACGCATTTAAATTGAATCCAGATCAGGGTTCTGGGGCCCTTTCCACAATAAGTGTAGAAAAAATGACTGTCAAATTAGATGCACAACAGCTTAGTCACTTTTTAGCAATCTAAAATCTAAAATCTAAAATCTAAAATCTAAAATTGTCTAAGTTAGTGCCGAAAATTAGTGTTTGCATTCCTACTTGCAATCGAGTCAATTTGCTAGCTAGTGCGATCGCCAGCGTGCTAGATCAAACTTATACAGATTTTGAATTAATTATCTGTGATGACGGTTCCACTGACAGCACTCCACTATTGATGTCGGAATTTGTCGTAGCTTGCGGGGCGGGACGCCATCGCGGGATTCGCTACATTCGCCACCCGCAGAATATCGGCAAGAGTAATAATATGCGATCGGGCTTTGCGGCAGCAAGGGGCAAATATTTTATCAAGTTTGACGATGACGATCGCCTGAGCGCGCAATTTCTAGAGCGGACATCTGCTATTTTAGATAAAGACCCCAGCATCGATTTTGTCAGTACCGATCACTGGGTGATCGACATTAACAACTATATTGATGAAAACCAGACGAAACTCAATTCGCAGCGGTGGGGGCGCACCGAGTTATCGGCTGGAATTATGGAAGATTTGCTATCTGCTGTTTTTCTCAGACAAAGTTTGCAAATAGGGGCGACTTTGTTTCGACGCCGCGCCCTGGAAGAAGTCGGATTTCTGCGGCCGAATTTGCAAAATTGCGAAGATAACGATTTGTTTGTGAGACTTGCGATTGCTGGCAAAAAGTGCTATTACTTGCCGGAGCTGTTGATGGAGTATCGAGTTCATGCAGGACAGCAAGGAGTCGATCGGGCAATTCCGTATTTAAGTGATAAATTGCGCTATTTGACGGGCTACGAGTTTGAGTCGGAGAAGTTGGAAACAGTCAGGCTCAAAAGGATTGCAGAAACTCAATTAGCGCTAGGTTTGCGGCTGATTGAGGTGGGTGAAACTGCAAAAGGGCGCCTGATGGTGCGGGCTGGAAAGTCTGTTTCTGCGGCGAAAATGTGGGCGGGTTTGGGATTGTCGTTGCTGCCCGTCGAGTTGCGTCCAAGGGCGTTTGAGTTCGTGCGGGAGTTGTTGAAACGGGAGTTGTAAAGGCGTAGGATTTCCACAGAATAACCGGCCGTTTCAACCGCCAAGTCTGATTACTTTCACAATACTCCTGACTCTAATTGGTCTAGATAGATAAACTCAGGAGCTTTAACTCCCGCTTCTTCTCTAATTTTAACCAGTCTAGGCGACTCAAAAAACGCCCTAGCATCTGCGATTGATGTCCACGCGGAGAAATGAACAATTTTGTTGGGTTCATTTTCATACTTCAAGACTTGATACGAACGCTCGCCCGCTTCTTTTCGGATGCTTTCAGCATTATCAAATACCTTTTTCCAAGCTTCATATTTTTCTACTTCATGAATAATTAATACATATTGCATAGCAGTCAGATTCTCTGATAATTTCAAAAATTTAAAAAATTAATTTGCTCAGACCAAATAACCTTCTATTCAAAAAGGATTAAAGAAGAGCGACTAAATTATACCTTATCTATATCAACAAAACTAACCGACGCGGGTTAAGATCGTGTTTATAGAAAACCGGGCGGTTGAAACCCCGTCTACATAAACAAAACCCGCCGATGCGGGTTCAAGATAGGTGGTTAAAATTACGTTTGACGCGGGTTATAATTATTGATTCTCTTTAGTCCGCGCAGGCGGACTTCGTTTGACAAGACGCGGTTTCAACCGCCTATTCCACTAAGTTTTCCCTAAATATCGTGTCTATATTTTCTGAAATTCCGACTGTGTGGCTGCAAATTTCCCTCGTGGGAGTCTGGCTGGGCTTGATTTTACTGGTAGCTGAGGGGTTAAATCGCTTTACTTCTGTCGATCCTGAAGTATCGCGGAAGGTTGTTCACATGGGTACTGGAAATGTGATTTTGCTGGCGTGGTGGCTGGAAATACCCGGTTGGGTGGGGATTTCGGCGGGAATTTTAGCAGGCGCGATCGCCCTAATTTCTTACCAAGTTCCGATTTTGCCGAGTCTTAACAGTATCAATCGGAAGAGTTGGGGAACTTTTTTCTATGCTGTTAGTATCAGCGTTCTCGTAGCTTGGTTTTGGCCGCTGCAACATCAGGAATACGCTGCTTTGGGCATTTTAGTGATGACTTGGGGCGACGGATTGGCTGCTGTCATCGGTCAGAAATACGGCAAACATATTTATCGAGTTTGGGGAATGCAGAAGAGTTGGGAAGGTTCTGGAACTATGTATTTGGTGAGTTTTGCTGTTAGCAGTTTGATTTTGCTGGCGGTTCAAGGCAATATTTGGCAAACTTGGGCTGTGTCTGCTGTTGTAGCTTTGGCTGCTGCTACTTTGGAGTCGGTTTCCAAGCTGGGAATTGACAATCTGACTGTGCCCATTGGCAGTGGGGCGATCGCCTTTTTCCTCAATCAATTTTTGATGATTGGTAATGTGTAATCTGAACTTCCCCCCCCCGCCGGCGGCGTTGCTGGATACAGGTATGAATTCAAGATTTCGCAATTGCTATAAGCCAAGTATGGTGAGTTTTGTAACTTCAAGCCACAAGGTAATTCCTACAGTGAATCAGCAACGCCAATTATCAATTGTCTAAGTTCCGTTAAAGCAGGCGACGTGCTTGTAAAATTTGTTGTTGCCATTGCTCGAAAGCGGGGATTTTTGAGCGATCGTCTGTGGGAAACATCGCCCTTATTTGCTCAATTAGCTCGATCGCCAGCGGTACGCCAAGCTGCAATTGTTCCAACACATCCCGCTGAGCAAAAACGCTTTCCGGTGTTCCTTCTAAAATCAATTTTCCTCGATCCATTACAAACACCCAATCTGCCCAGCGGTAGATGAAATCGAGGTCGTGACTTGCTAAAAGGATAGTGGTTCCGGCGCTGTGAATTTGTTGAAGTAAACCGATCAGTTGTCGGGTGTGACGCGGATCGAGATAGGCGGTAGGTTCATCTAACAGCAGCAGTTTGGGCTCCAGAACCATGATATCGGCGATGGAAACCCGCTTTTTCTGGCCCAAACTGAGATTGTGAATTGGTTCGCGGGCGAGTTCGCTTAGATCGAATTGCTCGATCGCCTGCTGCACCTGTTGAGCAATTTCGGATTCTCTCAAGCCTAAATTGTACAATCCATAGGAAATATCTTCTTCTACCGTCGAAGCTACTAATTGATGTTCGGGATTTTGAAAGACGAGTCCGATTTGTTGGCGCAGTTGCATCAAAGATTTGCGATCGTAGCGAAAGGGTTCACCTTGCCAGCTAATGATTCCCTGTTGCGGTTGATATAAGCCATTTGCTAACAGGAAAAAGGTAGTTTTGCCGCAGCCATTTTGACCGATCAGCCCGCAGCGTTTTCCAGCGGGGACTTTGAGGTTTAAATCATGAATTGCCGATCGCGAACCGCAGGGATAGGAGTAGGAAGTGCCAGCGAATTCGAGAATCCATTCAGACATATTCGTTATTTTTTATTTTTTATAGCCTTGTTCCCAGGCTCGGCCTGGGAATAAATACCCGGAGGCTATGCCTCCAATTACCGATTAGCGATGAATGATTACCAATTACCGATTACCGATTTCCCTTGTATTTGTGTCAGCCTCGATCGGATTTTGACAACTGCCAAAGTTGCATTTCATAACAGAGATGTTTCTCAAAAAGTTGGCCAGCCTCCAATCCTTCAACCACCAGCTTCTTGAACCAGCGACGAAATATCCAGCGCAGGAATTTGTGGACGGGCGGAACTGCGATCGCAATTAAATCTGCAACATAGAGCATTGTATTTAGTCCATATCGGCGGAAAGTATCGACATACAAATCGATTGTTGGCAAAATATGGGCGGAAATATCCTCTGTTTTTACTAAAGTGAATCCAGCCTGCTTTAAGGCTGCATGAAGTTCCGTAACAACATGACAATTAGAGAACATTCCCTCTTTATAATTAGCATCAGATCGCAGCATATCAGCCAGCAAAACGTAACCGCCCTGATTGAGGATTTTAGCGGCACCGTTAGCAATATCAACAGCCGACATATACTGGCTACTTTCGCTAAAGAGAATAAGATCGTAGAAATGGGTTGCTTTGAAGTCTTCAAACCTCGTGAGGTGGAAGATTGCCCGATCGCCCGTACACTTAAGAAAGCGCTGTTGTTGGAAAGGATCGGGTGCGAGCCCTTCGACTGCAAAACCTCGATCGAGCAAATAAGCCGCATTTCCGCCAATCCCGCAGCCCACATCGAGTATCGTATGAGTGCCCTTGGGGATAGCATCCAACAGTTTTACAGTATAAGCTTGCTGAGCGAGGCGCAATCGTGCGATCGTTAGTTCATCAGCGGGCACAGGTAGAGTTTCCCAATAGCCGTAGTGAAGGTAGGGCGAATCTGTCAGGCCCAAATAGTAATTAAGCGCTGCATTTTGGTAGCGAGTCACCTTGGAAATTTCGATGGATTTTGGCTGCGACATTCGGAAAATTTAGTAAGTTTTAGGATTTCGGGCAGAGTTGAAATTCTTCCCAGCGCTTGCATACTTGTTCATAGCACTCAACAGGAGAAATTGCCAAGTTTTGCAACAAATTGATATCAATCTGACCGTTGGCGATCGACAAAAATATAATTGCTGTCTTGGGTTCGTAGCTATCAATGATTTGGAGCAGATTTGAAACAGTGTTTTCCTCTATTTCTCGTTGTTGCAAATAAACGGTTGCCTCCAAGTCGGAAATAAATTGCAGCTCATACTTTATAGTATCTACGCTCCAATTCACAGAACCGTTAATGGGAGTATTGATTTTGCACGCAACCAAGCCTCGTCCTTGATGCAAAAAGCCATTCCAAGCAGTATGTCCGATCTGCAAAATATTCTGGTGAATAAACAAGTTTTGCCAGTAGCCAAAACTACCCTGCCAAACACTATCTTCAATTCGCATTTCTTTTCCATTAAAATAATATAAGCTTCAGAGCACAGATCGAATTACATCAGCGTTCATCTGTGTTTATCTGCTGATATCTGCGGTTAAAAAAGCCCAATGCAATAATTAAAAAAATAATAAACTCACCATCACCCATACCTCGCAGATGAAAAACATGATTGTAAACAAATCGGCGGGCATCCTGACTCAGAGATGCAACGATCTCATTACAGTTGCGGGACAGCGCCGGATTCGCACCGAACTTTCCCCCTTGCGTCTGATGTGTGTTTTTCATCAGAGCCGATCGATCTACGGGAATATTACCACTATTTGGGATATTTGACAAAAAACCGTCCGCCTATTCACCCAACTCAATATTTTCATACAAATCGGTCAGCGAAATTTCCACAGCAACAGATGTTAAACTCAGCCGATCGCCCATACAGCTATATTCCGAAAAAATCCACTTATTCGCTTCAGTTTTAGAATATTGCTCGACCTGTAGCCGATATTGGTCGATTAATAAATACTCCTGAAAACTAGGAATACTGCGATAGGCAGCAAACTTTTCATCGCGGTCATAAGCTTTGGTACCTTTAGACAGCACCTCAGCAATTAGCAGCGGATTGGTAATTGTATCCGTTCGTCCAGATTGCAGCTCGATCGGGCGGGCTACCACCATCACATCCGGGTAAGTATAATTATTAAGGTGTGGAACCCAAACCCGCTGATCCGATGCAAAAATACTGTAAGGTTTACCCTTAAGACTCACCCTCAAAATAGCATTTAAGATGCTCGTAATTTCATTGTGATCCGGTGTGCCGCCAGCCATCAGAACAATCTCCCCATTGATAAATTCATGCCGATCCTGAGAATTGATTTCTAATTCTAGGTATTCCTCAGCGGTGTAGGTTTTGGTTTCAACTTGCGCGATCATACACAACGCTCTCCTTTAATCTACTCATTTCAGTTTATCTTAAAAATTCTGCTAATTCAACAGAAAAGGAGAATTTAATCATGCTAAGAAACAGGCAAGATGCCTGTTCCACAAAGAGGGAATTTTTTTGTAGGGCGTGAGTTTGGCATCAAGAACAGGCAAGATGCCTGTTCCACAAAGATTGAATTTTCTTGGGGGGAGTAGGGGTTGGGCATCTTTCCCGCCCGTGCGATCGCACTTAACAAACTTACCGCAGCGGGACAAAGTTATAGCCAGTGCTTCCTCCTTGTTTAACTTGCACTAAAATCGGCTTACCAGCCCGATCGCCCGTGGGCAAAAACTTCACATCCTCGCTCGATCCTGGTGTCGAAAAACTCGCATTTCTGAGTGCTTGTTGCAATCCTTCCCGCGTATTGCTTTGCCGCAAGCCAGCGATGACAGCTTGAGTCGCGTCAAAACTCGTTGCTGTTCGCCAATTCACAATGCCTCCCCAACGCTGGCGGGCATTTTCTGGGAAACGGCTACCGGGATTAGTGTCAGGATGCCAGGGAACGGGCAAAACAAGCCCGTCAACGTCTTTTTGTCCGTCTTTTAAAGTTTGAAAGGTGTAGAGCGTAGTGCTGCCGTATAGTGGCAATTTGCCTCGATTGATGCGAGCCAGAGAGATGGCACGGTCAATGCGATCGATGTGGGGTGCTACCATCAATCCTTGTGCACCTTTGCTGACAGCATCGGCTAGGGCACTTTCGGGATTAAAAGAGGGTAAGGAAAAGTCGCAAACAGTGGGAACTAATTTGCCGCCAGCAGCAGTAAGAGATGCCACAAATTCATCTTTAAATGATATGTTATCCGGTGCTTGGGAGTCATAACAAATGGCAATATTAGTTTTGCCTGCTGTTTTGACTGCATATTCTGCTAAGGGAGCTGCCATTAAGCTAATATTGGGTACTGTCCGAAAGATGTAGCTGCCAAATCCTGATAGATTATTGGCAAAGCTCGTCGGTGTCACCATTACCAGTTTTTCTTGCTGATAGATCGGAGCAGCTTCGAGAGATGCGTTGCTAGCATTGTGTCCAATTACTGCTAGTATATTCCGATCGTTTGTTAATGCTTTTGCAACATCTCTGACCACTTCTGGACTGTTGTCATCGTTGACAATTTCTACTTGCAGTTTGGCACCGTTGATGCCACCGCTATTATTGATTTCCTCCTGAGCTTGGGCGACACCTCGGAGGATTTCTTGGGCAACATTGGGGTTGCTACCAATGGGGACGCTGACAGCAATTTTCAAGGAAGAACCATTGCTGGCGGTGGCATTATTCAAATAGATAATGGTTTCCGGGTCGTTGCGATGTTGTTGCAGCGATTTCTGAAAAGATTCGGCGGCAGCTTGGTAATTTCCCTCAGCAAAAGCTTGAACTCCTGCTTGTTTGTCAGGTGTTGCGTAGGATGTCAGCAATATCTGATTTCCCAAACTGATGCGATTGGCGATCGCTCCGGGTGCGATCGTTGTCGGTGTAGATGTAGATGTAGGTGTATTTGAAGTTTTAGCTTTCAATAAACCGGGAAGGAACTTGTATGCGCCAAACCCAATTAAGCCGATGGCAATAATAAAAACAATGGGCGGTGGGCTGTTTTTTTTGTTAGTATCTTGATACATGATTTTTTCTCTTTATTTTGATACTGTTATTATTCATTCAATTACTGTTTACGTCAATTCATATAATTCATTAATTAAGTTCATAAAAGTCATATTTGTAATAGCTGTTGCAGGAAGTGCGATCGCCCTTATTCAAATCCGGCCCGCTAAACTAACGAGAATACGAGAATTATCAACAATATTTCTGGACGCGCGGGCGATCGGAAACCGGGTTTTTGGCGAGAATACTTGGTTACAACCCGCAGATTCTGTAAAAACCCGGTTTCTTTGATTGTGATGCGTAACTCCCGTTGATATTAACCACCACCACCGCCACCGCCACCACCGCCACCGCCACCACCACCGCCACCACCGCCACCACCACCACTATCGCTGCTAGTGCTAATGACTGAAATTACTTCTTCGTACTCGCGATGGTAAGAGCAGTTTCGACAGTGGTGGGTAACTTGCCGCTTTCCTAAACTGCTAGTAGTTGCAGGAATCAAAACTTGATGAGTCCGTTGGAGCTTGAATGTTTTGCACTCAGGGCAGCGTCGTTGTGCAATGAATATGGCAATTGCTATAATGGGGAAAAACAGGTACCAAGTCATATAAAAAAATTGAGATTGGTTGCCAGTTTGTTGCCAACCAGGTTGAGGTATATTCAAAATCGCCTGGGGAAATGCAATCTGCACTTCTAATTCTTGTTCCGGTGGAATAGGCTGACTTGCAACAAATTCAAATGTTTTCGGATTTACTTGACGAGGAACTGCTGCTGCACCAAAATTCGTAAAGGAGAGAACTTTCCCTGACAAAGCATCTGGTAATTGCACCCTAACTTTTCCCGTATTAATCGGCGCTTTGCGACCTACCGCAATGGCTTTCCAATAAACTAGAGTCTTCTCACCATCTACCTGCAATCCGCCTACCACGCGATATTTGATGACAAAAGTATGTGAGTCTGGCGGTTTTAATTCATGTTGCCAACGAATCCAAAGTTCATTGTTTTCAATCCCCGTGCTACTCGGAATTATTTGATTATTTTCGGCGACGGTCACATCTTTAATTTCATCGACCTTATCTAAAGGAATATAGCGATATCGTTCAGTGTTGTAGTCGGCTGTAAACACATATTTTTGGGTTTCGGTGACTAACATATCTCCGTTTGTCTGAACGTCGATTGTGACGTTAATATTATCCCAGTAAAACGGTAGTTGTTGGGCTGCTGCATGAGTGACTGTGACCACAAATACGGTCAAAGAGGTCATTAAGAAATAAAGTATTTTCTTGAGGAGTCGTTGATTTATCATATAATTTGTAGGGGACAACTGTTGATTACAATTATTCAACAGGTTTCTTTTAAGGTCAATTCATTAAATTCATTAATTATGTTCATAAAAGTCATAGGTTTAGTCCCGTAGTCGGACAATCGAGTAGTTCAATAGTCCGACAGGGAATGAATTCCCTGTCTCAAAGCTAAAGTCCTCCTAAGAAACTCAATCTAACTGCGGAGTTTTAGCAACTAGCTCAAACCCAAAAGACTCCGCAGTTTTCGTAAGCTTAGAGACGATCCGTTGTCGGTATTTCTGTTCGTAATAGTCAGCACCTGCATCAGCATAAGCGGTTTTTGTACTCCAAAGGTGATAGAAGATGCGGGCTAGCTTGTGGGCAGCAGCGGTATTGGCCCCAGGGGCGCCCAATCGAGCGCGCAGCCGACGATAAAAAGCCCCCAAAGCTGATTGAGAGCGAGATAAAGATTGAGCAGCTAAACGGAAGGCATTGGCAGCCCGATTAACTACTTGACGGGTATGAGAACTTTTGACTTTACCGCCGGTAATCCTCGAACCTGGACACAACCCTAACCAGGAACAAAAGTGTTTAACGGTGGGAAAACGAGCAGCATCTAATCCGACTTCCGAGAGCAGGGTTTGTACTGTGAGGGCATCAAAACCAGGAATTTGGGTAAAATCTACTCCACT
>NZ_JAUBOV010000147.1:0-7982 GCF_036700405.1 Microcoleus sp. T3_D1 | reverse complement strand
TGGGTTTGAGATTTAGAGAAAATCCCGGCACAATTGTTAACTCTTCGCAAGCAATCGGCCCCACACCAACCTTACCGTCATTGCCCGTAGAAATTCCTGTTTATAACAAACTTGGTTTAGCAGTAGACCCCGGTCAAACTTTAGCATTAGTTGGCGGTGACATTCAACTACAAGGCGGAAATTTAACAGCTTATACCGGACAAATATTGCTGGGAAGTGTGAAAAGTCCAGGTTTAGTACAATTTGAACCAACAGCTTTAGGTGTGAATTTAAACTACGGAAATATTCACAACTTCGGCAATATTGAAATGAACGGTGCATTTATAAATACCAGCGGATTAGGAGGTGGAAAAATTGATATCAAAGGTGGGAATGTCACCGTTAGCAGTTCGGGAATTTATAGCCTGACGCTGGGAAATCTTGATGGTAGAAGCATTGACATCAATGCTCAAAAGTTGCGAGTAGATAGAGGGTCACAAATTTTCACCCCGACAGTGGGAGATGGGAAGGGGAGCGATACCAACATCCGTGCTACGGACTCTGTAGAAATAAGCGGGATTGGCTTTGAGAGCTATCAACAATTTTTAGTTAATTATCGGACATTGAGAACTATCGATCCTTTCGATCCACAAATTGTTCTGAGCGCTAGCACTGTTGGCACTGGAACTGCTGGAGACATTGCGATCGATACTGGACGCTTGCTGATGCGGGATGGAGTAGTAGCAGGTTCAGTCAGTTTTGGTACGGGAAATGGGGGAAATATCAACATCCGTGCCAACGTTTTCGATCAGGCTGGTTCTACGCTCAGCAGTGGACCATTACTGGGTAGTGGTGGCACAGGAGGAAACATTACCGTTGCTGTCCAGAAATTAATCGTGCGCGATGGTGCTATTCTCACCACTACCACCACCAGTGAGGGATCATCAGGGGATATCACTATTAAAGCGGCTGAATCAGTAGAAGTCTTAAGAACTCCCGCTGGGAGTGTGCTGCAAACTTTGATCAGCGCCGCCTCTATAGATCCCAATGGGAAAGGTAGAGCCGGGGATATTACGATCGACACCAAGCGATTGATGATTAACCAAGGAGCCGGAATTGCTGTATCGAGCGGTGCGACTATTGGCAATACTCTCTTTTCTAATGGGGGCCCCGGAGGTAATTTGACCATTAGGGCCTCTGAGTCGGTAGAGTTAGCAGGCATCTCTGGACTTTTGGCAAATGGACAATACAATATTAGTTTCCTCGCCAGTGAAACCAGTGGCTCTAATCAGGGAGGCAATATTGACATTGCCACGCCCGTGCTGACTGTGCGGGATGGGGGAGTAATTTTCATGTCTGCTTTTGGTACGGGAAATGCAGGCAGCATCACGATTGATGCCGATCGCGTAGAAGTGAGTGGCACTGCTCTTGACGGTCAATTGATTAGTCAAATTGATGTTTCGGCGGGCAATTTCCTCGGTACTGCCATTCCTAATGCTACGGGAAATGCGGGTTCAATGAATCTAAATGTAGGTCGATTGATTGTTCGAGATGGTGCAGCGATCAACGTCCGGGCACAGGGTATTCCTAATGCTGGTAATCTCACAGTTGTAGCTGATTCAATTGCCCTTGATAACAAAGGCAGTATTAATGGCACAACTGACTCTGGTGGTGGGGGAAATGTTAACATCAGGGCGCAAGATATCCAATTGCGACGCGGTAGCAGAATTACAACGGATGCTGGTATTTCTGACGGTGGCAATATCAGAATTAATAGCGATATTTTGGTAGCTTTACCGCGAGAGAATAGTGATATTACTGCTAATGCTCGCACAGCGAGGGGGGGACAAGTTACGGTCAATGTACCAAATATCTTTGGCTTTACAAGCCTTAACCGCGACCAAGCTAGGAGTAGTTTAGGACTGACTAATGCTGGATTTGCAGCGTTGCAAGTAAGTCCGACTTCTCTAATTCCTACCAGCGACATCGCCGCCATTTCCCAAAGTGGTGGCGCGGCTTTGCAAGGGGCGGTAACATTTAGTTCTTCTGGAGTCAATCCCGCTCAAGGTTTAGTCGAACTGCCACAAAATGTGGTCAATCCGACTGCGTTAATTGCTGCAAATCCCTGCACGCAAGAGGCAGGGAGCGCATTTACCGCTACTGGGAAAGGAGGAGTGCCATCGAGTCCTAATGATGCCCTCAGCACCGCTCCAGCGCCGTTTCCTTGGGTAGAAGAGGCAGGAAGTTCGGCAACGAGCAATGTAGAGGGTTTAACCGATGTAACCGATCGACCGAAGAAGGCAGAAGCGGAAATCCCCGATCGGGAAGTTGTTCCGGCGCAAGGTTGGGTGGTGAATGCGAAAGGAGAAGTTATGCTTGTTGGATATAATCCGGGTAATGCTGCTGACTCTCGCAATCCTCGACCGAGTTCTGGTTGTGTGCCGCGTTGAAATTAGCTTTTTTTTACCGCAGATGTAGGCGGATTAACGCGGAGTAAGGCAGATAAAGAATAAGATGTATTTGGGTTAATTAGTAGGTGTGTCTGCGGTTGTAATTTTATTTTCTAACTATGAAGTTTACCCGATCGCTCCGGCAAGTAATTCTGTTATTTGTGATTTCCTGTCTGCTAGCAGTGGCGATTCCCCCCGGAATTGCTCAGGTTAATCCACCACAAGCGGTGCAGCTTGTCCGACAAGCTCGAACTCTGTACCAAGAGGAACGTTTTTCGGAAGCTGTACCTTTGTTGCAGCAAGCGGCGGCGCAGTTTGAGGCAAAAGGTGAAAATCTCGATCGCGCCACAGCTTTGAGTAATTTAGCTGCAACCTACGGGCAGTTGGGGCTTTGGGAAGAAGCAGAAAAAGCTGTAAATTCGAGTTTGTCGGCTGTGCGAACACAAGCCAACACTCCCGAACAGCAGCGGATTTTGGCTGAAACTCTCAACATTCAAGCACAGTTGCAACTTGAAAGGGGGCAGACTCAAGATGCGATCGATAACTTGGAGTTAAGCGCTAAAATTTTCGAGCAAATTGATAGAAAGAACCAACTTTTTCAAGTTCAAATTAATCAAAGTCGGGCTTGGGAAACTCTCGGACTTTACCCCAGGGCTTGCAAAATGCTGTTAGCTTCTTTCAAGTTGGAAAACCAAACTTGCGAAGTTTCGGCAGCGGGTTTGGAAACTTTGAAAAATGGGTCGGTTTCTCTCGAACAAGTCCGGGCAATTCATGCTTTAGGGCGGGTACTGCGGGTTTTGGGACAACTGGAACGATCGCAGGATGTGCTTTCGGCGGGACTCGAAGCAGCCCAAAAATTAGGTAGCCGATCGGAGGAGGCGGCAATTTATCTCAATCTGGGCAATACGGTACGGGCTAAAAGCAATAAACCGGGTTTGACACCAGAACAGCGGGGTGATTGGGAACGCTTTGCCCTAGAGTATTATGGTCGATCGGCCCAGGCGATGCCGGATCGCTCGCCCCTACAAATTCAGGCAAAGTTAAACCAATTGAGTTTGTTGCTCGATCGCCAAGATTGGTCGGAAGCAGAGGCTTTGTGGCGTTCTCTCGAACCTCAAACCGCTCAATTTGGGTCGAACCGCGCCGGACTTTACGCTCAAATTAATCTAGCTCAAAGCTTGATGAAATTAGCTCAGTCGCCTGCGAAAACTTTGAGTTTAAGCGAGATTGACACAATGCTCGATCGCTCTCTCGAACCAGCCAACAGTTTGGGCGACAAACGAATACAAGCTTATATTCTGGCAGCGAAAGGCAAACTATCGGAAATCCAACAGCAGTACCAGACAGCGGAAAATCTCACAACTGAGGCTTTGAGTTTAGCACCGGCGTTTCAATCTCCCGATATTGCTTACCAATTGTTTTGGCAACTGGGACGGATTCGGAAAGCTCAGGGAAATACAGAAGGGGCGATCGCTCAATATACTCAAGCTGTGAATGTACTGTCTTCTCTGCGGGGCGATTTGGTGACAGTCAATCCCGAAGTGCAATTTTCGTTTCGGGAAAGTGCCGAACCGGTTTATCGGGAATTAGTCGGGATGCTTTTGCAAGAGGAATCTCCCAGTCAAGCTAAATTGAAACTAGCGCGCCAAACGGTGGAATCTTTGCAGTTGGCGGAATTGGACAACTTTTTTCGGGATGCTTGCGCTGATGCTAAACCAAAGTCGATCGAGGAAATCGATCCGACAGCGGCGGTGATTTATCCGATTATTTTGAGCGATCGTTTGGAGGTAATTTTGTCAATTCCCGGCAAACCCCTGCGCCGCTACGCTACGAAGAAGTCTCAAGCTGAGTTGGAAACTGCCTTCAGACAAGCCAAAAATACCATCAGGCCTGCTGCTTTCCCCCGCGACAGGAGGCTACCCGTCGAACAGGTTTACGACTGGTTAATCCGCCCCGCAGAGGCGGATTTGACCGCCGCCGGGATTAAAACCCTGGTATTTGTGCTCGACGGTAACATTCGGAATCTGCCGATGGCTGTGCTGCACGACGGTGAAAAGTTTTTGGTAGAAAAATACAGTATTGCTTTGGCGCCGGGATTGCAATTGCTGGCACCGAAACCGCTGAACAAAGTCAAGTTAAAAGTGCTCACCGCTGGCCTCTCCGAAGCGCGTCAAGGCTTCTCGGCTTTGCCGGGGGTGAAGGAGGAAGTTCAGCAAATTGCAGCCGAGATGCCGGCGAGTTCGCTGCTAAATGAAGATTTTGTCAGCGGGCGATTGCAGGATCGAATTAAAGCGGTGTCTTACCCGATCGTCCATTTGGCAACTCACGGTCAGTTTAGCTCGAATGCGGCGGATACTTTTATTGTGACTTGGGATCAGAAAGTGAATGTTAAGGAGTTCGATCGACTGCTGCGAGCCCGCACAGGGGAGAAACAACA
Organism: Microcoleus sp. T3_D1; assembly: GCF_036700405.1. Lineage (NCBI taxonomy): Bacteria > Bacillati > Cyanobacteriota > Cyanophyceae > Oscillatoriales > Microcoleaceae > Microcoleus > Microcoleus sp. T3_D1. The sequence goes on along the minus strand of NZ_JAUBOV010000147.1, from coordinate 3,116 downwards.
GCCGATCGAACTTTTGGTTTTGAGTGCTTGCGAAACTGCTTCGGGCGATAACCGCGCGGCTTTGGGTTTGGCCGGGGCGGCAATTCGATCGGGTGCCCGCAGCACCGCCGCCACCCTTTGGCAAGTCAACGACGAATCTACAGCTATCTTTATGACTGAGTTTTACAAGCAACTGGCTTCTTCTAAAACCAGCAAAGCTGAAGCCCTCCGCAACGCTCAATTAACGCTGTTGCAAAACCCACAGTATCAGAATCCGTATTTCTGGGCACCTTTCGTGCTTGTGGGCAATTGGCAATAAGGCAGGCGATTTGGGATTTGAGATGGTGGATTTTAGATTGGGAAAGACTGATGCTCTATTCGTGTTGGTTTTTTGTTAAAGATTGTAAACTGTTAACGAGTGCTTTCTGCATCTAATATTTTTTCGAGGAGTCCCATGAAGCAACTTTTGATTGCTGAGCGCTTTTGCCTAATTGCCCACGTCTTGTCAATGGCTTTTGGATTGGCAGGGTTGCTGCTGATTTTACCCCGTCCCGAATTGGTGATGAATTTGCCACCAGCAGGGCAAACGCTATTCCAGTGGGGGATGGCTGGGGGTGGAGTAGTTTATATCATCTTTGGTGCAGCAGCAGTTGCTCTGTATGCCTTGCGGACATTGGGTTGGGGTGCAACTCTGGCTTTTTTAGTGCCTTCTGTGTTTTTGTCCTTGAGTAGCGAGTTGTTGGGAACGAGTACGGGTTTTCCCTTCGGGCACTACCATTATTTGAGCGGTTTGGGCTACAAAATTGCAGGGCTGGTTCCGTTTACAATTCCCCTCTCGTGGTTTTATCTGGGACTGGTTTCATACATAATTGCTCGCGCTGGAGTAGCTGGTGGTAAAGGTGAACTCAACTGGGTGCGCCAAATAGGGGCGATCGCCCTTGGTGCTTTGCTGCTAACAGCTTGGGATTTTGTACTAGATCCGGCGATGAGTCAAACTTCTGTGCCTTTTTGGGAGTTTGAGGAACTTGGGGCTTTCTTTGGGATGCCTTACCGCAATTTGGCTGGCTGGATGGGTACGGGGGCGCTATTTATGTCTGTAGCAGCTTTCTTGTGGAGAAAAACACCGATTAAATTAGAGCGATCGGAATTGGGTTTGCCCTTAATTGTTTATTTGGTAAACTTTGCTTTCGGAGCAATTATCACTGTAGTTTCCTTGGATTCTCGGTTCTGGTTCCCGACATCGCTAGCGGTGCTTCTGGGTGTAGTTCCGGCGATCGCGTTAAGCTGGATCGCTAAACCCGCAACAGGTGACGTAACCGAAACAATGCCGTCTTTGGAGACATCTGTTCTCACGGCCCAAATTCCACCTCAGCCCGTGGGCGTTTTGCGTAAGTGAGTTGCTAGTGAGCAACCCCGGCTGATTTAGCAAAAATTTACACTAAATTTTGAGCTAGTTGAAAAACCCGGTTTTTACAAGAAACCGGGTTTTTCAGCTATACAGTATTTCTTCTGTTTTCCAAATCTTTGTAACGGGCAACAAATTGTTAATCAAGTTGCTGCCGATTGTGATAGAAAATTACCTCACGGATAGAGCAAAATTGATGAAATTGCAATTAAGGCCCAAAATAGTAACTTTTATCCTTAACCCACTCGGGTCGAGGCAAGCCAAATTTAGTTTCCAAAACCATTTCAGCCGTGTTCAGTGCCCCTTCAACCCAGCCCTGATTTTCAGAATAGCAATCGCCACAAAGAAAAACATTATATCCAGCTACAGGCTGGCGGATGCGCGGCGCAACTTCCCAACTGCGGACGTGAGGATTCCAAAAATACCAGGCTCCGCCAAACGGGTCTTCCATCCAATCGTGGTAAATTGCTGCGTAGGGGTCAGGGATTTCACAATTGTGCATCTCTTTAAGTTGCCGCTGGATCTCCATCACCATATCGTGAGGTGCTAACAGACTTTGTTTCAGTTGACCTCCGTGACGGCCCATATAGGGCGGATTGTGCAGTCCGAAGCGATCGGGTTGCAAATAACCATCCCAGAATGAGGCAGCGCGGTCATCATTATAGCTAGCCATCATTAGCGACATTCCTTTGTTTTGCCCTTCTGTCTCAGTACCGACGTAATAGCACTGTCGCAGCGGCAAGTCAGTGTCAGAACGACCCTTCTCAATCTTCGGAGAAAGTTCTTGCCACCAAGGTCGATCGTAACTGAGAAAAAGTTTACTAGAGGCCTGAGCGGTGACAGTTGCCAGATCCTTCTTAAACTGTGGGTTGAGGAAGATGAAGCTATCAGGATCGAGTAGTTCGAGCGATCGCTGCGGCATTGCCAAAACCACATAACGCGCATATTGAACGCTGCGAATCGGGTTGTCGGGTGCGCCGACAGTCATGGCAATTAGTTGTTCTCCGTTATATTCCTCCACCTGTAACTTGTACAGCTTTTTGTTAGTTATCACTTCACCGCCCATCTTGATAAATTCAATCGCAAGGGTTTCGGGGATCTGCTGGTAGCCTTTATTTAACTTAAAATATTTATCGTCAGCATAGTTCCGCAAAAACTCTAGAAATGCGCCGTAGGAACTCCAGTTTCCGTATATCGAGAAATAGCCACTGGCAGCAATCACGAGATTGTAAGCTTCTATACTCAACTTACTAGCTAGCAAGTTCCAAAAACCAGTTTCATAGAGTGGCTGGTTGTACAGTGGCTCATCCTTAACCCTAGCGTTACGGAGAAACATGATTAGGTCTGTACCGGACAAACCCTTAGCTTCTGGGACGAGATTGTAAACTGCATTGGTCACTAAATCGATTGGATAGGTGCCTTTCTCTTCATCCGTGAGGAAATACGGTACTTTTTGGGGATTAGGGTAATCATCAAAGCTGAATCGCTGCCGTCGCAGATATTGAATATTGTTAGCAAAGTTGAATGAGCTGACCTCTAGGTTCAGTTCATTTGTACACAAACCATAAACATTTTGCTGAGACTGGAGAAAGCGCATTCCGCCCATTTCAGCCGGAATATTGGGTAATCCAGGCATATTAATTGACCAGAGCCGACCAGGGTAAGCTCATCTAATTTGGTATAATATGAACTTGACAAAGTTAACAAAATAAGCATAAGAGACTGTGTAGAC
>NZ_JAUBOV010000146.1:0-8126 GCF_036700405.1 Microcoleus sp. T3_D1 | reverse complement strand
AAAATGCCCGGATAAGTTTTGTCGCCGACGCGGAAGCTGACAGTTAAATCCTCAAATTCACCGCCCAAATCATTGGAGTTATTCAGGAAATTGCTGCCTGTCAGGACGACGGTTGGGGAGCCATTTTCCAACTTAAATTCAGCTCCTTGAAGCACTGGAGGTGCGAAAGGGTCTGCTGGGAATAATGTCGGTACATTTAGAGTCGCTGTGACGCTGGGAATCCCTTCAGGATCGAGTTCGACACCCGCCGGAGTGACTACAGGTAAACCGACTTGTGGAATGGCGATGACTTTCAATCCAGATTGCAGATATTTAGCTAAGTAAGCAAGGAGTAAGATTGTAGCGGCGAATTGGGCTCCGGTGGCGGCGGCGATACCGATTAAACCTGCATTTGCTGCTAAAAAGCCGCCTTGGAGACCGAAGTTAGTCGAAAGGTTAATTGCTGCTGTACCGCCACTAGCAGCCAGCGAACCGGTGGCGGCTTGCGAAATGCCGAGATTGACCAACTGTTGAACTGTCGGAGCGCCTACTAACCCCAGGGGCAATGCAAACATCGCATATTCGCCGCTTTCCAAAACACCAGGAAAGGGTGGGGAATTGGTTCGGATGGTGCCGTTGGCATCGACTACTCCGGATTCTTGAATCAGCCAAGTAGGGTTTTGAATATTGTTAGCATCCGGCAGCGAACCTTTTCGCATGAATAAAACTTCGGTACCGGGAGATAAGCCGGCGGGGGCTGGAATTGCTAATTGAGCGGGCAATTTTAGGTCGGAGTCGCCCAAGTCTAAATTGAATGCACCGGCAAATTCCAAACCTTCAGGAAACTGTAGCGATAGATTATTTCTATCGAGCGGTGTCAAATTAATAGCTGTATTTTCGGCAAGAGCACCGGGCGGCACCATCACAATTGAACCGTCACTGCCAGTAACTGCACCGCCATTTACTCCTAAAATTGTTCCGGCGGCCACAGGAAGGGAGACTCGTACTGGCACGACTTGTTCGGCTGCTCCGTGAATGACGGTGACGTTAGTAACTCCTTCTTCTATTGCAGTAATAATGCCGTCTGAATTCACTTGCAATAAGTTGGAGTTTCCGGGGAAATAGCGAGTTCCTACTGAGCCGAATTTCAAATCGGGGGATTTGATGATATTTTCAATTCCTACTAAAAGCGAGCGTCCCATTCCGGCTGTCATGGTGACTGCTTTGGGATAGACATTCAAACCGTTAATCTCGGCTAGTGCTCCATTGAATTCTGCATCGTTGGTGGGGGCTGGCAATTTTCCTACTCGTACCGCTGTTACTGCTTGCAGGTTGTTTCGACTTGCGCTCAAAACTGAAGTGCCGTTGGTTAAACCTGTCACTTTCCCCGTTGGATCAATTGGTGCTACTTCTGGATTTATTGAAGTGTAAGTTAGATAAGAATCTGGCAGCACTACACCTTTTTGGTCGGCAAAATCTCCCAGCACAATCAATTCCGTACTTTCTCCTGCATTGAGGCTCGGATTGCGCTTGACAAAATCTAGATTCAGCAGGGGAACATCGCTGACATTGACTGTCACCCGCGCGGGAGTTGAACTCCCAAAAGCGTCGCTGGCAAGGAAATCAAAGCTGGCAATTCCAGAGAAGCCGATTGCTGGTTTAAACGATGCTTTGTTCGTTAAGGGATTGAAAATTACAGTGCCGTTTACTGGACCCTGGACGCTAATTGTCAGAGGGTCGCCCTCTGCATCTGTGGCCTGATTTTCTAATGAAATAGTTGTCTCTAATTCTGTATAAGTCCGAGCACTTGTCGGTGAAACAACAGGCGGATTGTTGTCAGAAGTTGAGGGATTGGCTTCGGCGAGCAATTGTTGTCCTAAAGCTGTATTGCGCCATTCTTTGTCAGGATTGATAACTGTATCCAGCAGCGGTGCGTTTCCGGTTGCGCCGCTAATTTTAAAGATTAGGTCATTGTAATCTCTGTCCGAGTTAGGAGGCGACATATCTTCCAGGGCAAAGGTGTTGCCGCTGCCGGTAATGTCGGCTATTTGTAGCAGATGAGCGGTATCGTTGGGATTGGCTGTGGCGATACTAAATAAGGGACGGTTTTCGGGGAACAAATTTCCCGAATACGAGGATTGAAGCGATGACTGTACTGTACCATTGGGGACTAACATGACGGCAAAGGTGTCGCCTGGTAGCATGGAGAAAGTTTTGATACCCTGATATTCGCCGCTGTCCCACTCCCCGTCGAACGGCATCGCACCGGTGAATTTTGCTCCTTCTTTCGAGTCGCTGATGACAATGTGTCCGTCGGTGGAATTGCTTAAAACTCTACGGAATGCTTCGGCAATGAATTCTGGAGTTCCTGGTGTAAATGCGGACATTCCTGCCAGGCTGAAAATTCCGAGTTCGCCTTCAAAGTAGCCGCCGTCAAATACATAGTCAAATCTGACTTGTCCTTGGTTATCTACAAGGAAAGTACCGGGGATTGGTAAATTGGCTGTTGTTGTTATTGATAAATTTCTTGGGGGATTGATATTGCTTTGGAAGTTGCCAGTACGCTGTGTTGAATAAGATTCACTGTCTGCAATACCGTCTGACAATCGAGCAGATTCTTCTGCCTCTAACGGCAGCCAACCGCTCGATACATCTGCGGGTTTTGGCGCAATTTCGGTATCGGAATATGTGGGCTGGGCGACGGCAGTTCCTGTTGGAGTTGAATTGCTATTATAAGTGTTTGAAATTGCTTCGGGTGTGGATTTAAGAGTTGAGGGTGAAACGTTTGTTTCGACTGAGGCTATCTGTGCTGTACCTGCTGCTGTTTCTGATGGAGTTGAGAAAAGTGCCGATATTAGAGAATCGGTTTGTACGCTAGAGTTTGAGTGAGAAATTAGCGGGTTGGTATCGAGAGAATTAACGACAATTCCCGGGGGGTTTTCAGTCTCTAATTCTGCTGCTGTGAAGGTGACAGCCATGTCCGTATCAATTGTATCCGCAGTAAATTCTGCAAGAGCGAAGTCGTCTGTTTTTGGTGGCAATTGTTTGCTTTCAAATTCTGCTGTTATTTCAGCAACAGGGATATCGCGTTCAACCGTATCATCCGCTTCGGGTGCGGCAACAATTGACTCAGTTTTTGTTGCCAATTTTTCTGTTTCTAATTCGGCTGCTATTTCAGGGAAAGCGGTATCATGTTCAATTAAATCGACAGCCTTTTCTGTAGCAATAATCTCAGCGGTTGTTGTGGAAAATTGTTCAGTTTCAAATTCGGCTGCGTTTTCGGTAACAGCCCGGTCATTTTCCTGAGTACCAGCAGCCTTTTCTGCGGGAATAACCTCAGAAATTTGGGTCGGCAATTGTGACGCAGTATTAGGAAGATTGTCATTGGTTTCTCTTGGCAATTCTTCGCCCCAATTATCGGCAATCTCAGATGTTTTTGCAGGAGGCTGTGACGCGATGGGAGTGGGAATTAGCAGAGTTTCAGCGGTTGGTGGGGAAGCAGCATTATTTACAGCATAGTCGGCTGAAGCCGGCAATTTAGGAATGCGATTAGTTGCAGTTGTGTCGGTTTTAATTAATTCAGCATCTGCTGACTCGCTGACAATTGATTCTGCTGATACTGGCCGTTCTATTTCCGAATTTAATTCATTAGGGCTAACACTGGGTGTCTCTGGGGGAGAGGCTGTTTGTTCTATTTGTTGCGATTCTTGAGTATCAGATTTGCCAACTGTTGATGTTTCTGTGGCTGGCGATTCTTGGCTGTCTGAGTTAGCAACTGTTGATGTTTCTGTGGCTGGCGATTCTTGGCTGTCGGATTTACCAACTGTTGATGTTTCTGTTTGCTGAGGTTTTTGTTGGTCGTTATCAGCAGTTATCGATGGTGTTTCTCCCTGGGATTTATCACCGGAATTGGTAACAGTTGATTCTCGGGTAAATTTCGGATCGGATTTATCCGATTCACCCTTCAGTTTTTGAATTAACTGGGAGTGAATTGATGCGGAGAAGGGGTCAACTAATTGGCTGAGGGGAATGATTTTAGATATAGCGCCCGTGACTCGGAATGTGATATCATCGTAATCCCGATCGCTCCCTTGAATCAGCCCCATGTCTTCCATGACGAAGAGTTGACCTTCGCCTGTAATATCGGCAATTTGACCGATACTGAAGCCGTCGCTGGGATTGTCTGTAGCTATTGAAAATAGGGGTTTTTTGTCGCCGCCGATTGCGGGGTTGTCGTATACTTGCTGTACGGTGCCGTTGGGTACTAGCATGAAGAAGAATTTGTCCCCAGGCGTCATGGCAAATGTTTTTGTGCCGAGGTATTGCCCGGAATTGAGGTTTTCTGAGCTGTTAGGATCGGTGTAATATGCTCCTTCTAAATCGTCATCCATTGCGATGTAGCCCTTTGTCGAGTTGCTTAAAGCTCGACTTGCTGCTTCTTTGATGAACGCCTCGGAACCGGGAACGAATTTTTCCATTCCGAGTAGGCTGACGATGGCTAGTTGTCCGCTATACCAGCCGCCGTCGGATGTGAATTGTATGCCGATTATTCCTTTTTCATCGACACTGAATGCGTTTGAGTCAAAGTTGATGTTGGTTGGGGGAGTTGAGGTTTGATCTGGTTCTGGGGTTGAGGTTTTATTGGGTTCTAGATTAGTGGCTGTATCTAAGTTTTTGGTGGTGGAGATTTCGGTAGGTGAAGTTTTGTTGGGTTCGGATTTGTCAGTGGTTGATGTAGTCGCAACTGAGGTTTTGTTGGATTCTGATTTATCAGAAGCTGACGCAGTTGCAGGTGATGTTCTATCTGGTTCTGATTTGTCAGTCGTTGATACAGTTGCAGGTGATGTTCGATCTGGTTCTGATTTATCAGTCGTTGATGTAGTTGCAGGTAATGTTCGATCTAGTTCAGGGTTTTCAGTGGCTGAGGCAGTTGCGGGTGATGTTGTATTTTCTCCTGAATTGTCAGACGTTGATGCAGTTGCCGATGATATTTTGTTTGGTGATGACTCGAAGAAGAGTGTAGTCTCTGATGATAAAGGCGTTTGATGTTCTTCGGGTTTTGAAGTCGTTTCAGCGGTAGCGGGTAATGGCGTTTTGTCGGAAGCTTTTTCGCTCGTGGTAGATGCAGTTACAACTGGTAATGTTTTGTCCGAATCTTGTTCTGATTTTGTGGAGGCGGTTGGCGATAATTGTGTTTTATTTTCCAGCAATTGATCGGGAACAGCGGTTGTAGCTGCTGTGGTTTTATTTAGTTCTGAGCTGCTGATTGACGAGTTGACTGGAGGTATGTCAGTCGCAGATTTATTAGAATCAGAAGAAACGTTATTTGAGGCAATTCGATTTGGGTTGGTTAGGGGGTCTCCTAAGTCCGAGTCGAGTTTACCAATTAGGGGGTCAACTTCAGAATTTGTTGTATCCCTGAGAGTGCTGTTAGTTATCAGAGGGCTGGTGTTAGCCTCCGGTATGCTGTTAATATTGGAGGCTTTATTAATAATAAAAGCATCAGCTTCTGTTCGACTGAATTCGGATGCGGGCCCGCTTGCGGGTTCTATTAAGTTAAGTTGTTCGGGGTTTTGAGAAGAGCCCGGAGTTTGATCTAATAAGGTTTTGTTAGTCTGAATTCCCGGCCGTTGTGGGGCGAAAGTTGGGGCAAGTCCGGGAATTAAGGATTCCATTTCTGTTAAAGGTTCTCTAATCTGGTCGGTTAAAGGCACTCTGGGCGCTCCTTGAGAAATGGTTAATTTCTTTTAAATCATTATTCAGCGGTTGCTCATCATTATCGGCTCGGCTCGATGATAAAGATATTCGGGAAAATACATAATTTTAGAGCTTTTTTGGGTGTTGCTAGTCTGTTGGATTTCCAGTATATTTACTGGTAGTTTTTCAACTTATGCTAAATCTTTATGAAGGTAAGTTTTTTCAGGCAGGAAAATACTTAAATAACCGATCGCACACAGGGTCTCTCTTTGTTACCATCGGCTTGAATTATTATTAATCTGAGATGTTGCACCAATATCAATAAGGGGCTTTTTTGTAGGTGGGGGCGGGTTTATTTAACCTGTCTGCACCCCTTAAAGCTTTTGGTGAACCCGCGCCTACAGGTTTTTGATTGCGGGTGCAATATCTGGGATCGATACTCACCCCGTCAGGAAATCGAGCTCTTGCTTAACGATGGTTGGCCCTGGATCGCAACTGCGCCCTCTACAGTTAATTGTCAGTCCCTTCCCTGTTCAAAACTTTCCTTCCCCGAACCCTTCCCCTTGCTCTCGGCTTCCTGTAAAGTAAATAATTGTAAAGAAATATGAGTTTTCTCTTATCCTCTGGTTAAGACCGCCAGCTAGCATTCACAATTAAGACCCGGATTATAAGTTCCTATGTCACAGCTTTTCCCGCGAAAATTTCTAGCCTCTGTTGCCGCATTTTTTCTGGCTTTGTCCGTGTGGACGATCGCACCTGCGGCCCACGCTTTCAATAATCCCGATTTGTTGCCGTCAACTCAGACGCCGATCATTGACTTAGCTAAAGCCCTCACGGATATTGAAGAACAAACTTTGGCAAAAAATTTAAAGGCCTTTGAAGCCGAAACCGGCTGGAAACTGCGAGTGCTGACTCAGTACGATCGCACGCCTGGTTTGGCTGTCAAAAGTTATTGGGGGCTAGATGACAAGAGTGTGTTGCTAGTTGCTGACCCCCGAGGGGGCAATTTGCTCAATTTTAATGTGGGCGACTCGCTGTATCCGCTGCTGCCGCGCACTTTTTGGGTGGAACTGCAAACCCGCTACGGTAATCAATTTTTTGTGCGGGACAATGGGGAAGATCGAGCGATTATTGAATCTTTGGAGTCGATAGAAGGCTGTTTGCGTCAGGGCGGATGCCGCGTGGTTCCGGGTTTGCCGAGGGAACAGTGGGTTCTGACGTTAATTACGTCGGTGGTTGGCGGCGTCATCTGCGGGTTTGCGGCTCAACCTCGGAAGCCGGGACAGGTTGTGGCTTGGCAGTGGGCGCTGATTTTTTCGCCGCTGTGGGGCATTCTGTTTTTCGCTTTCGGACTTGGGCCAGTGGTGACTCGGACTTCTGACTGGTTGCCTTTGGTTCGGAATGTGGCCGGTTTTGCGATCGGAGTTTTGGTGGCATTCCTGACTCCGGTGTTGGGCAAATCTTCTTCGTCGTCGGAAACTTAGTCATTTGTTGACAGGAAAGCAGTTGACAGGAAAGCAGATTTTACTCAACAGTCAACGAATGACTAAAAGCTGGTAAGCTGATACCTGACAACTCAGAGGCGACAGCTATCCAACAAATGGAATGGCACGTAAGCGATGCCCAGAGTCTGGGATTAATCGATAACGAAATTGGCGACCACGGTTTTTCAGCGGCGGAGTACGAAATAGTCCGCCGCGTGATTTATGCGACTGCTGATTTTGAGTACAAGTCTTTAATTAGTTTTTCCGATCAGGCTTTGCAGGCTGGGGCGGCAGCTTTGGCTGCTCGGACTACGATTGTGGTAGATGTGCCGATGGTGCAGGTGGGCATTACGCCCTTGATCCAAAGTACCTTTGCGAATCCGGTTTACTGTTCGATGGAGGCTTTGACACGCCCCCAAAAGGAAAGGACGCGGGCTGCTTGGGGGATTGAAACTTTGGCAAGACGCTATCCTGAAGGGATTTTTGTGGTGGGCCAGGCTCAAACTGCTTTGTCGGCGATCGTAGATTTGATTGAATCTGAGGAAATTCGGCCGGCTTTGGTAATTGGGACTCCTTCTGGGTTTGTGGGGGTGGACGTGGCGAAGTCGCGGCTGCATGATTCGATGATTCCTCACATTCGGATTGAGGGCCGCAAGGGCTCTGCCGTGGTAGCTGTGGCTATTGTTAACGGGCTGGTCGATTTGGCTTGGCAAGCTTACGGCCAAGAGGGAAACAGTTGATCGAGAAGTCAGCAGTCATTAGTCATTAGTTCCAGCATATTCCATGTATATGTAGTACACACAATCCTGTAGTAAGTAAGGTGCGTCGCCACCCGTCAATCTGCAAGTTCTATTTAAAAGGTCGCAGCGACGCACCCTACATATTAAAAGTTAGAGTCGATAGGGGCATTTCTACCCCTACCTCTCCTTCAGAACCGGACATGAAACTTTCGCCTCATCCGGCTCC
>NZ_JAUBOV010000145.1:0-8236 GCF_036700405.1 Microcoleus sp. T3_D1 | reverse complement strand
CAACCGCTGCTAATAAAAGCAGCAGGACACGGTACTCGACAAATGTGTGGCACGGATCGGTTTGGCTTCCCAATTCGTCACAAGTCGAGAAAGCAAATTCATTTCTGTTTTCAGACTGGCGATATCGTTGGCGCGACAGTCACCGCAGGCAAGAAAGTCGGCTATTATGTGGGACGAGTTCTTTGTCGTGCATCCGGTTCGTTTGACATCGCCACACCAGAAGGAAGAGTGGCAGGAATTAGTCATAAATATTGCAAACATATTCACAAAAAAGATGGCTATTCATATTGCTTTTGATTCAAGGCGACTGAAGTCGCAGCCGCTTTCCTCCCCATGTCTAAAGCCAGGGGCTTCTCGCTCGTTTTCCGGTGAAATTGCGTGTAAGCAATAGTCGTTTTTTGGACGTGGCGGGGCCAGTCCCGGAAATGCACTGTTGAAGATGGGAGTCGAGACCCCGTGACGCAACTACTGTTGACCGGCAAACTTGATCGTTCGATTCGATCGGCGTCCCTTTTGATAGGCTCGTCTTCAACAGGTTTCTCAACAACTACTGGCTTGACTACTACTTCAGTTTTTGCGGGTATTAGTTGCTTTGTTGAGTTGACCTTGGGAAGCATAAACAATTGGCGGACAAACCTCGTCTAAATCGTAGGTTGCTGAACCTTCGTCAAATTCTTGAATAGCTGCGACCGCAACAGCGGCAAGCTGTATTAATTCCGCACGATAGTTCTCGCTTTGACCTTCTATAATCGCTCTTGCTACTTCGCCTAATTCTTCCGTTAACACTGCAAGGTAGAGCGTAGGTTTTAAAGACCGGGGTTGTTTGCCAAACCGTTTATCTTGATAATCTCTTTCATTTTGTATTTCTTTGAAGATAGTAGATTTCATTGTTAAACCTTTTTTGGATAATACAGTGTAAATAGAAAGGTAACGCTAGTATAGTCAAACTTCAAACTTTAGAGACTCAATCAAAATATCTGGTAACGGTTTTCTGTACCATTTTTCAACTCTATTAAAATACCAAACGCCATCTTCCGCAGCAGCTAAAGATTGTATAGCAAAGTCTATTATAGCTTTATTTATTTCATTTTCTTTATATCTATCTGTTTCTGTTGCCCGACATATTAGACTGGTGTTCAGTTCAACAGTGAAAACAACCCCTTTGTACAACCAAAACGGACAGTAGCCTTACCTTCTTTCTTTTTCTTGTCCAAGTATTCTTGGTCATCTTTCCAGAACCGTAACTGACGTTCATTATCTGTTTGTTCTCTGTAACGTGAATCGCTGACTGCCGTTTTTAACTGTTTCATTGCTTTCTGTTTCTATTAACTTGTTTGCTGGTGCTACCACAATATCGGCTCGTCTTCAACGGGTTTCTCGACAACCGATGGCTTTGCCACTTCTTCAACTTTTGCAGGTAGCAGTGCTACAAATTCAGCCGCAGCAGCCATATTTGCTGCCAATATTTGCTCTCGCTTGCTTAACCGTCTTGGAAGTTTGGCGTTCATGACTTTAGCTGCGTTAATCGCCTCGACAGCCTTATTTCTAGCCGCCCGATTTTCCTCAGTTAGCGCATAGGGGTCTGTTGAGTCTATTGCTTCAGTCATTTTGGTTTCCGTGATTTGTGGTTTTGAAACTTCGGTGCAAGCTGCTACTGCGTAAGTTGGTAAATTATTCAAAAATGCCTGTTCTTTCGGTATGCCTAATTCTACCTGCTTTGTTGCGTTTTCAATGCAACGCTCTAACTGCAATTTTACCGCATTGGCTACCGCCGCAACGACTGGTAGACGACTCAACTGACCCGCAGCGCTCTTGGCGGCTTCTGTTGCCGTAGCACCAACCTTGCTGATGCAATCTTTAGAGATTGCCTCCATGACGACTTGCTCAGGCACACCGCGCAACCTGTAGCCAGCGGGAACCATGCGACTGCCTAACTCCTCACCTGACTCAAATTCGGCCCACAGCATCGCCACAGAAGCCTCTGGGGTCTTGGATTTAGATTCCTTCATCACCCAATTCGCATAGCCTTCAGGTTTGTCAATGTCTACCCGCTGGTAGCAATATGCCAGCAGCGTCTCATAGAATTTCTGACGCTCAACCGAACTCGACGGCGCGGAACATTTCTCAACTTGCAAGGCTGTTAGTTCTGCGGTTAAGTCTTGTTTTTTGACAACTTGGCAATTGATAGTCTGTTGGCTGGTTTCTTTATCTTCCGTTTTGACTGAAACAGTCGCGCTCGCTCTTTCCGTGAGAGGTTCTTTTTGAAGAACTTTCTTTGAAATAGTATCTTGATATGATTTGCTGGCAGTCGTCAAATCCATTTGTAAGTTTTCGACAGATCGATTTGTTGAGAATTGACAAATCGAGAGTTTCAATGCTTTCAACAGTTCAGTCAGCTTGCTATTGTCAATAGTGTAATATTTGCAGTGATCCCATCTTGAGGCCCTTAATTTCCGGCTAATGACTAGACCCAGGTTTTCAAGCTTCGCAAATATGCGTCTGAGTTTGTAGACGGACAGGAAGGGGAAATTGCTCAACCAGTCGATCGCTTTGCCGTGTTCTGCCGCCCGTTGCTGTTTTTCTGAGTCCCGGCACTCGATCGGATTTCTGATCCACTTCTGCCCGTTTCTGACTGTTCCGCCCATCTGCGGGTTTTGTAGGCTGTACCAAAGCTGTTGGAATACGGTTGCTTCTTCAAGTCCGATCGTGGCGGCCAACTGGCGAGGGACGGGAATTGAATTTTGTTCTAGTAAAAATTGGGATGGCATGATATTGTATTTTTGGAAAAGTTCAAAGTTCAAAGTTGCGAACTTGCCATTTGTCAGCCCCGAACACTTCTACTGTTTGGGGTTGATTATTTTGATGAACGTTAGCTTCTAAAATTGCGCGCAGGCATATCGCCAGATATCCAGGGCGATCGTATCTTTGGCGGGTACGATCGGGTCTTTGTCTGCGCGATCTAAGGGAACGTCTCGGATCGGAGTGCCCTGGGCATTCACCAGTTCGAGTCCCCGCAATGCCAGAGTTCCCTTGAAGCAATCGGCTTGATATCGCGATCGCAAAGACCGCCTTCCGGGAACAGTGGCCAGAGTCACAGTCCGAAAAGTATTTTGTTTGACTCCGGCATCAAACAGTCGGACTTGAGAAGCGGTGTCGAAAAAGACTCGATCGCCACTTCCTGTCTGAGCTATTTCTACCCATTGCGGCTGTTGAGCTTGAAGCGGTGCCGCAGTGGCAAGGCTTAATACTGTGGCTGCGATTATTTGGATTGATTTGTGCATTTTGTTTGCTTTAGATTAGTTGACACATTAAAAGTCTATGGCTAAGCCAGAACTTCAGATGCGATCGCGTACAAAGCCTCCAACATTCCATCAACCTCTATTTGATCTAGCGGCTTGCGACCGCTGCGTCGGCACCGAGCTTTTACATCAAACTTGTAGCGGTAATAAAGTTCTAGGTAGAGTTTGCTCCAAATAGCCGAGTAGGAAACGCTGTTCCGCTGAGCGTAGTTGCGGACGATCATATTGGTGCGGCCTCTGGCTGGAATGTCGGCGGGCAATTCCTGTGAAAGCGGCAGCGCTGCTAATTCCGCTTCGGCCTGTTCTTTGCCAGCTACCAGTTGAGTCAGAATTGCTTCCTGTTCTCGTTGCCGCCGCTCTACTTCCGCCATTGACTGAGCAACTTGAGTAAGCGCCTGAAGACTTTGAGCAAGTACGTCAAGTGATGATTGTGGGACAGGGGCGGGTGTTGCGACTGGGACTGAATATGTGCCGGTTTTACGGATCGCGGGTAAAACTTCAGCAGTCACCCATTTACGAAACGACTTTGCTGCCGGCTTGCGAGAACTCAAAACTAATGCGTACATCCCGGACTCTGAAATCACTGATATGCTTGGGTTCCCCCGATTACCCTCATTTAAAATGATGGTATTTTTCTCGTCTTCTTCCAACCGAGACAAAGCTTGACTGGGGTTTGCCACATCCAATACATCACACAGGTCTTTCGCAACAAACCAAGGTTCACCGTCAAGAGTTGCGATTCTTATGGCCAGAGTTTCAAATTCAAAAACTGATATTGCTGTAGTCATAACTTAATTCTCATTTATTGCTTTTGTTGACTTACGCACTAAGTTTCGTTTTTTGCTGAAATAGATACTACTCAGCATAGTTAATTGGAGTTATAATGTCAACTACGAGTAATGAAATTTCATCTAAATATTACACACAGGGGACACCCATGATTCCGCTTGAATATGTGGCTAGATTATCGTGGAGCAAAGGGCTTGGGGCAAGGCTTAAGCAACTTAGGGGTAAAACTTCCCGGAGGGAACTTGCCGAAAGATTGAAAACCACAGGACATGAATGCAGTCATCAAAATATCCAAAAAATTGAGGATGGTCACGCCTTGACCGTACCACTAGACTTGGTTCTAGCGATTTGTGACATTTTAAATATTGGTTTAGGACAAGTCCTACCAATGGCTCATCTGGAATACCCAAAAGAATTTACTACTAGGGGTTGACATTGCTACCGGGAGTAGTTAAGATAGCCATACAAGCAAAAAACAGCCGATGCGCCCCTGAGAAAGTTGCACCGACTGTTTTTACAAAGACCCACTATTACAGTGAGACAACACCATGTTACCACTCCACACTCAAAAATCATTAGACCAACTGACCTGGAACGAGATCCAAAAGATCCACGCTTCCCTCGGACTGAAAGCAACAGCCACCACCCGCACTCGCCGCGATTATCAACGCCGCATTGTCGATGCTCAACCCCAGCCCGTAGTTGAAGCCGAGCAAACTGCAAGCGCACTGACCTGCGCCACTTGCCCCCTGGCCCGCTTGATCGACGGGAACCGCTACTGCTGCGGACTGACCGACACCGTAGTCCGGGGTAACTGGGAAGCTAAGAGCGATTGCTACGACGCAGTAGCCTCTCAAGTTGAAACCGGAACGACCGAGCCTGCCGCCGAAGTCGCACCTCAAGAAACCGTTACCGAAACCGAA
Organism: Microcoleus sp. T3_D1; assembly: GCF_036700405.1. Classification (NCBI taxonomy): domain Bacteria; kingdom Bacillati; phylum Cyanobacteriota; class Cyanophyceae; order Oscillatoriales; family Microcoleaceae; genus Microcoleus; species Microcoleus sp. T3_D1. The sequence continues at coordinate 3,225 of NZ_JAUBOV010000145.1, read as the reverse complement.
AGCCCGATCGCCCAAACTGAAGAAACACCCGCAGCACCAGCGCCGATCGCCCATCAAGAAATCACCGCAACCCAACCCGAACTGCACCAAGTCACAGCACAGCCTGCACTCAAAACTTTCAACCATCCTTTCCGTTACCGCGCTGATATTTTCAACGGTCAGCATTCGTTCTCAAGTGCTACCTACGGACTCTGTGAGTGCGATCGCTGCGTTCCTGTCGCTCAAACGACAATCACCGAACCTGTAACACCCGGAACCGTCGCGACGACAACCGACGACGCACCCCCAAATCGAGGCGACAACGGGCGCGGACGGGTAGAAGCATCAACTGCTTTGCAAGCGGCTACGATGATCGTATTACCCCATGCGACAAAGCCAAAGGCTGACAATAATTTCATGACAGCTTTTACCAAGGAAAGCGAAGGCGATCGTAAGTTTAACGATTTAGCCTATCTGTCCCAGTTGGAAATGGATGCTCAATTGGCTATTGAGCGAACTGTGATTGGTTCAGAAGAAGAGGCGATCGCCTACGCTCATTTACGGAAAATTGAACAAGATATTGAGTTTTACAATCGCCCAGAACCCAAAGCGCAACCTTCTCCAGTAATCCAACAACTAGAAACACAAATGAAAGAACTCAAAAAAGACGTGCAACAACTTACTCTTGATGCTTCTATTTTGTCGCCCGCAACCAACGAACCAGAGCAATTGGTTGGTGCAAACGAAAGTGAACTAGAAGGTACAATCTACTGGCAAGATTCGAGGCTGCGTACTGGGTTGATTGTTGGCAAGAAAGGAGTGCGTCGTTACTTTTATGTTCAAAACGACGTGATTTACGTAGTTCTCAACTCAGATTTTACGGCTTCTGAGCGCAAACATCCCAATATTCACCACACGAGGATTCGACAAGCTATTGAAGCCGGGAAGCAATTTAATCCAATTGCATTCAAGCAATTTCCAGAGTTTGCCCATTACGCTGAAAACTACCGTGACATGGGGTGGATTTATCAAGCCCCAGATGGTCGATGGTGGGCATGGAAAAACGGTGGAGTGACGGGTCATCCGTTTTTTGACGAACAAACAGCCTGTGATTACCTTGAAACTACTGCTAATAATTCGTATGTTCGGTCAGTAGTTTATTCAAAATAATCAAACGTCTTCTTCGCCAACCTGCGGTACGGCCGAACAAAACCGCAATCAACTCAATCAATAATCATAAAAACAATGTCTAAATCCAGCAAAGTAGAAACCGCCGAAGTCGAAGTAATCCAAACAGCAAAAATGTATGATTTGGATGTCAGCCTTGCTTCTGAGGAATATTATTCTCCACTAGAAGAGTCGCTGCCTTACGCCATCTCTGATTCACGCGGTTATATTGTTATCCCTGAAACCGAAATAGAGAAGTCTATTTGGTTAGACCCGCCAACTGAATTTGCTACCGTTTCCATCAAGGGCGGTGAACCGTTCTCGGCTTTAATAATGCCAGAGGTTCATGTTTCAATTCTTGGCAAAACTCAGCCCTACTGGTATTACTCCAACTCACCTGCTAACCGAGCATCAAAATTGGCTGGGCAACCAATTTGCTGGTATAACTCTCCCGAAGGACAAGACTTAAAAGCAGAAATCGAACAGACTGCTCAATCAGCTAGTGGGGTTAAACCCTATGCTTACGCCACTAAGATTCAATTTCTTCTGTTAGATAGCGACATGATTCCAATGCACGAAATTCCGCTGTCTTGCAACTTTCGCGGGAGCGCTTGCTGGCACGTTCTTGATGAGTTAAAGAAGTTTTACAGTCAAGCCGAAAAAACTTTTTGTCAAGCCCTAGGTAAGCGCCGAACTTCTTTTGACGATCGAGTTCGTGCACTGTTTCCTCCAAAAATTAAATTTGGTAGTGAATATGTCGGGCCTCAAGGACAAAAGTCTGAAGCGATCCGAATTCAAAGCATTACTAAGCCAACCACCGAAAACATGACTGAATGGTGCTTAGGATTTACTCAGACTCAAGGTATTCGTGATTTGATTTGGGACACCCAATCCAATTACCAAGGTTGTGGTGCCAACAGATTGCCAGTACCAATCGCGCTCAACTCTACGCCAGTTGCGCCAGCAATTCCTGCTGCCACTGATTTGCCTCAATTAAATCCGGGAGTTACTTCTGATGTCGATCCTGAAGCAGCTAAATACTTTTAATTTAGCTAGCTAGTTCCAACTCAAGGCTAGGTAATTAATCACTGCCTAGCCGATCGCACTTCACAATCATGCAATATCCAACCGTAGAAGTCCCCGACAACTTGCCAGAGGGCGTACAAGAGCAAGTCGCTTATTTTCTCGCCGACTACCCAAAGAGTGGTCCTGCACTAGCTCAAAGATATTTACAAATGGTGACGAGTGACGAATACCGTTCCCGTTCAATGGGGCGATCAGACAGCCAACAATTTGAAGCCAACAGAACCAAAAATGAACCCAAGAAAATTAGCAAAAGTACAAGCAAGAATTCGCGTACTCGAAAAGCTGATAAATAGCTTTCGATATTGTCGCAAGCTGGTGCGACGGTTTGTAGCCGAATTGCTTGATAAGGAAGCATTTTTGAGCCAAGCGAAACGAGTAAATCAAGTCTATCAAGTTCAATCAAATGGACAATTATCCCTTTTTTAGTTAGCGAAAACTCATTTTTGTCACATGACTAGAGACGAATTAAAAGCAATCATTGGCGGTACGGTGGAAGCCCTAAAGCTAGTTGCAGACCAGGCACAATTTCAGTCAGCAAGAAACATTGAATGCGAAAACGGCGAAACCGTAGGAGTGACTTTTGATATAGCGATTCAATTGCTTGACCTAGTTTGGGACACCCTCGATCTGGAAGTCCCGAACGACCTAGACCGTCAAGAATACCTTGAGTACCTTGGAAAGTGCTGGAGGAATCAATGAAATCGCCTTTTTTTTGCACGAATTGCAAAGATAAATCTTGAATTACTGAGAACAAAGCAATGACAGAATTCCCTGATTGGTTTCCGTCCGTTCCTATTTTTGAACAAAGTGATCCAAACTTTTTTCTACTTGGTTATTTTTCAGGGAGAGACGACGAAACGGGAGCATAACACTTATGCGATGAGTAGAAATACTCACCAATACTATGTCCCTCATTTGAGCTTCATGGCAACTATCAATGTATAGATGCTTGTTCAAAAGCAGGCTATCGAGCAGCTATTGCTGCTCAAGGCT
>NZ_JAUBOV010000144.1:0-8270 GCF_036700405.1 Microcoleus sp. T3_D1 | reverse complement strand
CTTTCATCACGCGGGCGTAATTCCCAACGGGGTACGGGGCCCAGCGCTCTGATTAATCCCCTCTAAATATACGCCCGCGACTTCCCGGCTGGTAGTTAAAGACTTGTGAACGGCCTGCTCCAACGACTTTTCATGCTGCGCCAACCCAAGCGATGTAGAGCGTTTCATACACCCATCTGGCTTTACTAAACCCCTAATGTCTGTAAGGCAGGTATACTTAGCCTAGTCTGGATCTATCTGTCTAGGCTAGTTTAACTATTGATAGTAATGATGGTTAGTAGTATGAATAGATTTGAAAATATATCAGTAAGGGGTTTTCGGCGTCTTCAAAATATTGAGCTTGAGATGAGAAATCTCATCGTCATGATTGGTGCAAACGGAGCAGGAAAAACTTCTTTTTTAGATGTTCTTTCAATACTAGCCGCTTCAGCAAGTGGAAATTTACAGAATTTATTGCAACTTAAAGGCGGCTTGAATGAAATTTTGACAAGAGGTAAAGTACAAGAACTTGAAATTGAAATTTCAATGCAAGTGCCAAAGGAACAACCTTTGAAGTACAGCTTAACATTGTCACCCAAAGGTTTGTCCTATGAAGTCAGAGACGAATCTTTAACACAGCAGAGAAATCCCAACAGAGCTGAACCATTCAAGTATATTGAATCACAAGGGTTGAATATTAAATATTTTCAAGAAGGCAGTGAACTTCTGAGACCTAATTGGGAGCATAATCCTCTCGAAACATCGCTTTCTCAAGTTCCTAAAATGTATCGCGAACCTGAGAACCTGAGAAAGAGCCTTGCTTCTTGCACATATTATGGATCACTCGATGTTTCAGAGAAAAGTCCCATCCGTCTACCTCAAGCAATGCGCCCTGCAAAGTTGCCTGGAGCAAGCGGTGAAAACCTCGTTTCCTGTCTTTATGACCTTCGGGAGACCGATAGAGACAGTTTTGAAATGGTTGAAAATATCATTTCTGCTGCCTTTCCAGATTTCGATCGATTAAACTTTCCTCCGGTTGCCGCAGGAACTATGTCTATGACTTGGACAGATAGAAATTTTCCTCAGCCTTTCTATGTCCATGAGCTATCAGAAGGAACGCTGCGCTTCCTCTGGTTGGTTGCGCTCCTGCAAAGTCAAACTTTAACAACTATTACGTTGCTAGATGAACCAGAAGTTAGCCTACACCCGGAACTCTTAAGACACTTAGTTTATCTAATGAGAGAAGCTTCAAAACACACTCAACTGATAGTTGCCACACACTCAGATAGACTCATCAGATTTCTCGATCCAAGCGAGATTTTGGTCTGCGATTTGGAAGAAGGGGAGGCAAAAATGAGGTGGGCTGACACTCTTAACCTGGATAAATGGTTAGAAGATTACAGTCTTGACCAGGTTTGGGAAATGAATGTGATGGGTGGCCGTCCATGAGAATTGCTATTTTGGTTGAAGGTGCTACTGAAATGGCATTTAGAAAGAAGCTTCATGAGTTTCTGCAAAGTCGTTTAGAGCAAAAAATGCCCAGACTAGACTTTAAACCACAACATGGTGGAATTCCCAAGCAAGGGAAACTCAAGAAAATAGTTGAAACTCTCCTCGATAATGATGGCTATGATGCTGTAATTGCACTTACAGACGTTTATACCGGAAAGCCGGACTTTAAAGATGCCAATGATGCTAAAGAGAAAATGATGACATGGGTAGATAAAAACCCAAAATTCTATCCTCACACAGCATTACATGATTTTGAAGCATGGCTTCTTCCCTACTGGACAACTATCCAGAAGCTAGCGAAACACAACCGTTCTGCTCCTAGCGGTTCGCCTGAAACAGTGAATCATCAAAAGCCACCTTCTTATTTGATTAAGGAGATTTTTAGCTCTGGAACACGCGGAAAAGACTATAACAAAGTGATTGATGGAATGGCTATTTTGAAAAACAACGATCTGATGATTGCGATTCAAGCTTGTCCAGAGCTAAAAGCTTTTGTGAATCGAATTATCTCTCTCTGCGATGAAGATAAAATAATTTCTTGATGTCCGATGTTAGAGCCCCGACTTCTTAAAGAAGTCGGGACTGTGGGTGTTCAGTTTTTTAGGTTGTTCTACCTAATTCAGGGGAATCTCGATCCAGAACTCTGTACCATGACCGGGTACAGAAACACATTTAAGTACGCCTTGGTGTTTCTCAACTACAATTTGGTAACTGATAGAAAGTCCTAAACCCGTCCCCCGACCTACGGGTTTAGTAGTAAAAAACGGATTAAATATGTGAGAGATTAACTCTTTGGGGATGCCGTGACCATTGTCCGCAATGCAAATTCCTACCGTTTTTTCAGCGATTAATTGGGTGCGAATCCGAATGCAAGGGGATGGGAAATCAGGAATCAAACACTCGGTGGTCGCATTTATATCTCCTGACTCGATAGCCAGTATTTGGGAGCTTAAATGCGTCGCCGCTGCACTTGCCGCTTGAAAGGGAAGATTCATAACTCGCTCTTTTTTTCCCATTTCTAGGGCGTCAAGGGCATTACCGATCAGATTCATAAATACCTGATTGAGCGAGCTGGCATAGCATTCTACTAAGGGCAAATTGGCGTATTCTTTAATGATTTCTACGGTGTTGTGCTCAGAATTGGCTTTGATCCGGTGCTGCAAAATCAACAGGGTACTGTCGATGCCCTCGTGAATGTCAACGGCTTTTTTCTCGGTTTGATCGCTCCTGGAAAAATTACGCAAAGATACAACTAACTGGCGGATGCGCTCAACTCCGACTGTCATGGAACCCAAAATTTTTGGCAAATCTTCGGCAAGAAATTCGATGTCGATTGCTTCGGAGCACTCGCTAATTTCTGGGTTGGGATTGGGGTAGTGCTGGCGGTAGAGTTCCACCAAGCAGAGCAAATCTTTGGTGTATTCGCTGGCGTGGGAGAGATTGCCGTAGATAAAGTTAACGGGGTTATTGATTTCGTGGGCGACTCCCGCCAGGAGTTGTCCGAGACTGGACATTTTTTCGGTTTGAATCAGTTGGGCTTGGGTATTGTGCAATTCTGTGACTGTTTTAGCTAGCTGTTCGGCTTTTAATCGATCGGCAGTTGCTGCATTGAGACTTTCTTGATAAAGTTCTGCTTGGTGAATGGCGATCGCAGCTTGAGCAGCTAAATGTTGCAGCAATTCCTGTTCTGCCGTTTGCCAAACTCTCGGCCCGGAACACTCATGGGCAATTAGCAACCCCCACAATTGCGAATCTTTGCCCATCATGGGCACAATTAAACTTCCTCTCACCTGCAAATCTTCCAAAAATTCGCGGTGACAGGGTGTTAAATCATGAGTATAAATATCATTAATTGCTCCCACCCGTCCGGCTCGATAAAAGCAGTCTGAGCCTTCGGGAAAGCATCCTTCTGGAGATTTGATACCTAAAATTGACCGCCACTGGCCGCAAACAGCTTCGACAACTACCTCGCCCTGTTTGTCTGCCGCAAATTGGTAGATTACCGTGCGATCGGTATCCAACAAAACTCTGACTTCTCGCACAATAGTTTGCAGTATGATTTTTAAATCTAAGGTGCTGCGAATCTGGTCTCTAACTCGCGTCAATACTCTGGCAAAGTCCAAGGATTTTTGCAATTGGGCGGTGCGTTCTTGAACTTGGCGCTCCAAGTTGGCATTCAGGGTCTGCACTTCTTTATTAAGAACGTACTGCCCAATTGCCGAACAAAATTGGCTGCCTATGGCTAAAGCTTGCTCGATTTCCTCGTACTTCCACTCGGACGACTGACCTTTTTTTATTTCTCGCCAGAGTTCAAAGGATTGTCTGGGAAGGGTTTGTTCAGCGCTGGTGTCAAACCGGCCCGCCCACATTTTTTCGGTATCAATTGCATTGCGAAAAATGGTTAAACAGCCGACTACTTGTTGTTTGTAGTGGAGGGGAATTACCAGCAAACCCCGAATTTGAGTAGCTTGGAAAGCGGGCACTAAAACTCTAAATAGAGGTTCTTTGTATAAGTCTGTAATTATCCCAACAGGTAATTGAGAATTAGTAAAAATTGGAAATTTGGGAAGTTCTTCAGTATTTTTGAATCCTTTGGTTAGCCATTCCTGCCAGAGGGGATGAGCTTCGATCGCCTTAACTTTTTCCCAGTTGGGAAGTGTCGGTTGTTCTCCTGTTGTGAACAGTTCAAAGGTAGCATCACTGTGGGCCGGGGCAATTGGCAATCCTCCTTCAATCTTGGAAGCGGATAACTTTTCACCGTTGATTTTCGGCTGGTTGAGATAGAGTCTGCCGCCGCTACCGCCCAAAGCGGTGACGGTGGCTTCTAAACCCTGTTGCAGTTGAATGTTGACGTGACCATACAACAGGGCTGCTATGCGGCTCACGGTAGCTTCGCGGGCCGCTTGAGAGCGGGTTTGCTGGAGGAGGAGGGCGTGGGCTATAGCGCTAGACAATTGATCTGATACGAGCTGAACTACTTCTAAATCTGCTGGTGAAATATTGAGGGGCGCGGAGTGGTGAGACACTAAAAGTCCCCACAGTTCGATGTGAATTTTTTGATTATTTCCTGGCTCGTATCGAGTCAGACACGTCGCCGCATCGCAGATATCTGTTTTGCTGTTTGGCGACGCACTCCTGCGGTGCAAAATCGGCACGACTAAGGAAGATTGCACTCCCATTGCCATCAGGTAAGCGGTGTGGCAAGGATCGAGCGATCTGTAGTGGATCTCTTCATTTACTAAAGGTTGACCGGTGTCTGCTGCATCGAGGGGACTCAGGACGATCGTCCCTGAGTTAACATCTATTATTGTCCGCTGGCGCAAAGTGACATACATCTCCCTGGCCCTTGCGGGAATGTCGTCTGCTGGAAAGTGCAGTCCTTTCAAGGAAGGGAGATGGTTGTTATTAATTGACTCAGCAACAACTTCTCCACTGCCGTCGGCACTAAACCTGTAAATCATAATGCGATCTGTTTTCAAAAAAGACCGCACTTCTGCTACCGTACTGGTTAAAATATCTTCTAATTCTAGAGATTGGCGAATGCGTTCTGTTATCCGCCGTATCAAAACTTCTCTGTCTAGTTTATAATGTAATTCTTGCGTATTTTCTCTGAGTTGCATAAATCTCCTTTTGTACTTATACAATGATAATAAGAAGTTTTGATCTGCTGTTGGAGCGTTTAAACTCAAATGCCTCACCCTGAGTTTTTGACTCAACCGATCTGTACAATTAATCCGTCGCGCACTTGTCAGAGACGACGGTGTATCGCCTCTGGTGGGCTGGGGCAAGTAAAATCTGCGATCGCGCCGGTTTAATCCTTGCCTTCAACAGGCAGAGCGACTTAAGCAAATAGTAATTATTATTTTAATGCTCTTATAAATTTCTCGCAATCTTAAACTCTCACTATGAAAATTATTCATTGTTAGGATAACTTGACATTTGTTGTATAACTTCATATAATGATAATTAACGAAAGAATTTGAGTTTCTATCAGCGCGCAAGGCCCTGACTAATTTCTTGGCGCACGCTCATCAGAATTTTACCCAAATGATTTTGACCGGTTCGGTCGCAGCCACACCCCCAGTAGTAATCCGTTGGCGAATCCTCGACAATGACTCGATCCCCTGTGGCGAGGAGAATAGCTTGAATGTCTGTATGAGTGAGAAACTTAGTTAAAACTGCTTCGCGCATAATGGGAATTTTCACGGCTTCCCAATCAGCGCGAATCCGGTGGGTGGGATCGCGACCTAATTTAGCGGCTTCTTGAGGAGTTGCTACGGCTCGAATCGCCGCCACTAATCTTTCATCAGTGCTGACAAATTTTTGGGCTTGATAGTAATGTTCCACAGTCAACCAATATTGACCGTGCAGACAAATGTCGTGTAGTGAAAAATTAGAAAAGCAGCCGTAAGGCTCCTCTACTTTATAAAAATAAATTATCATTTGATTTTAGATTTTAGATTTTAGATTTTAGATTTTAAATTTTACAGGATTTACGCAAAATCCAATTATCTAGGGTGCTTAGGGGCGCACCTTACCGCTATTGGGAATGAGGAATTGAGAATAAGGAATTGGGATTTAAGAAGATTCTCTCTTTTTTCTTCCCTCAAAATCCATGCGTTAAATCCGTTGCTGAACTTCCTTCGTTCTAAAACGGCATCAGCTTTTTAAGAGCGCGGTTAGCGATATCGGCCTAACGCAGTTCGCCACACAAAATTTGGCTCATCAACTGAGTAGTCATCGGCAATTTGACGCCCGCTCTGTAAGCAGCTCCTGTAAACTGATAGAATGCTCTAGCCAAGCGACTGGCCCAAATCAGATGAGTGTTCCATTCTTGGGCGATCGATTGAGTGTAAGGCTCCTTAGCGTCGTCGGCACCTCCAAGAGCTCGATCGATCGCCTCAGCAGCCTTAAATCCACTAAAAATGGCAGGACGAATTCCTTCACCGGACAACTGGTAATGGGTGATTGGTCATGGGGCAGGAGGAATTCGTAAGTTAATGAGTGTTAAATCTTGAGTTTTTAACTCACAACTCACAAATGACTAAGCGTCTGCTCGTTGTTCGCGGCCGACTCTGAGCAATCTCAAAACTATTCCTATTCCCCCTGCCCAATTTCCCATTCCCTAAACAGTCGTGATATCTTTCTCTTTCGATGCCAGAACTTCTTCTATTTTCGCAATGTACTTGTCCGTCAGCTTTTGAATTTTATCTTGCAAGTCGCGGGATTCATCTTTAGAGATATCGCTGCTTTTTTCCTGCTTGCGAATCGAGTCAACGGCATCGCGGCGGATATTGCGAATTGCCACTTTACCTTCTTCAGCAAACTTACTTGCCATTTTGACAAATTCTTGGCGTCTGTCGCTCGTCAGCGGCGGAATGTTCAAGCGAATAACTGAACCGTCGTTGTTGGGAACGAGTCCTACATCGGACAGGGAAATTGCTTTTTCGATCGAGGTAAGCGCTGTGCGATCGAACGGTTGAATGGTGATCGTAGTCGCATCCGGGGTGCCGATGTTGGCAAGGGATTTGATCGGAGTTGGAGAGCCGTAGTAATCTACCATGACTCGATCGAGGAGGGAGGCGTTGGCCCGTCCCGTCCGAATAGTATTAAAAGACCGTTGAGTAGCCTCAACTGCCTTTTGCATATGATCTTCTGCTTCAGCTAACTTCACAAAAACCTCCGACAAGAGTTCCAATAGATTCTCCCATTACAGCTCGGTAGATGTTGCCCGACACCGAGAGGTCAAATACCATAATAGGAATATTATTTTCTTTGCAAAGGGCGATCGCCGTACTGTCCATCACCCGCAAATCTTGATTCAAGACGTGGGCATAGGTGAGGGTTTGATACCTGCGCGCGTTGGGGTTGAGGTGGGGGTCGGAATCGTACACCCCATCTACCTTAGTAGCTTTAAAAATCACCTCTGCATCAATTTCAGCCGCCCGCAAAGCGGCTGTAGTATCAGTAGTAAAAAAAGGGTTGCCAGAACCGGCACCAAAAATCACTACTCGTTTTTTTTCTAGGTGGCGAATCGCCCGCCGCCGGATGTAGGGTTCAGCTACTTCTTGCATGGCGATCGCCGATTGCACCCTCGTTGGCACTCCTGCTTGTTCAAGGGCATCCTGCAAAGTGATAGCATTCATCACCGTAGCAATCATGCCCACATAATCAGCCGTTGCCCGATCCATCCCTGCCGAAGCAGCTTTCACCCCGCGAAAAATGTTGCCGCCACCGACAACAATCGCGATTTGAATGCCTTGGGACACGACTTTGGCCACTTCCTGGGCGATCGACTGAACCACTATCGGATCGATGCCGTAGCCCAAGCTACCCATCAGCGCTTCACCGCTGAGCTTCAGCAAAACTCGCTGATATACCATCCCCATGCCGCCACTATTTTTTTACTCTTTTTGCCTCCACCATAAGATAGCAGTACGGGTGCATTTTGAACATCAATTGCCCGGAACAGGCAGCCTGCTTGTGTTGCAAGAGAATTTGTTTGTGGCGCGGGCTGCTAGGTGAACAGGCAAGATGCCTGTTCCACAACCGGATTTATTTTTTCTCAGTGAATGCTAGGTGAACAGGCAAGATGCCTGTTCCACAACCGGATTTATTTTTTCTCAGTGAATGCTAGGTGAACAGGCAAGATGCCTGTTCCACAACCGGATTGAGTTTTTTTCTGTGAATGCTAGGTGAACCGGCAAGATGCCTGTTCCACAACCGGATTTATTTTTTTTCTGTGAATGCTAGGTGAACAGGCAAGATGCCTGTTCCAC
>NZ_JAUBOV010000199.1:0-1532 GCF_036700405.1 Microcoleus sp. T3_D1 | reverse complement strand
TGTAGATACTGTCTTGACCTGTCAAGGGGTCGCGAGTAAATAATTGGGGTCGAAAGGCTTTTGGGACTTTAAAATCCCAAAAGCCAAATGCACCAACTTCCGCATCAAAGCACCAATTACCTGCATCTTGACCTTTCCACGACCCAATAATCGCTCACTCATAGCTTTGAGTAACGGATTGTGACGCATCGCTACTACCGCTGGCATATACAATGCTTTTCGCATTCGGACGTTTCCGGTACAAGACAAACGAGTTTTGCCCTTAACCGAAGTCCCCGAACTCCGTTCGCTCGGTGTTAAACCAGCATAGGCTGCTAATTGACGAGCATTGTCGTAATCAGAAACATCACCAATTTCAGCTAATAATATAGAAGCTGTTAAATCGCCAATGCCCGGAATTGAGGTCAACAGTTCGCGCTGTTGTTTTAAGTGTGGGTGTTGGTTAAAATGGTCACTAATCAGTTTTTTGATTAGTTGTTGTTGCTGTTTGAGATAGTCCAAATGTTCCTGGGTAAGGGCAGCAACTGTTGGCGTAGCTGTCTCCAAACGGTTTTGTTCGCTCGTCATCATTTCTGTGACTGATTCGAGTCGCCGTAACAATGCTTGTAATTCCTTAACTTCGGGTGCGGTAGGTGTCCATAATGATGGTTTCATTGCCGCACAAAAACGGGCAATCAATGCTGCATCTACGGAGTCTGTTTTAGTTCTCAGAAGTTCGCTTTTGGCAAACCCTTTAATACGAGCCGGATTGACAATACTTACCTGAAAGCCAACCCCATAAAGGAATTCGGCTAAGGCTTCGCCGTAAATGCTAGTGGCTTCCATGCAAGCATGGAGTTCGACTACACTTTGTTGTTTGAGCCAGTTATGTAAACTCTCAAAACCTTGAGTATTGTTCGTAAACTTTTTGGGTTTAGTTGCACGAATTTCGGTCAGTAATGAGACATAAAAGTCTTTTTTACTGATGTCTATGCCTAAGACTGTTGGTGCCATTATTTGCTCCCGATGTACTCCGATTTATGAAAGAACGTGACAGGCAATAATTAACTAACCTTGTGAATGCAGGCTTTCCCGACAATGCCGAGAGCCTAAGATACTGTCCAGCTTGGTGCGCCTGTCATCAGTAATGGGAGCTTATCTACACAACAGACTTGTTTAGTCTAAGGGGCGGGCCAACTTCACCGATTTCTGATGTCCTTGAACAACACTTTCTGCTGTTACAGAACCCTTTGTATGAAACTTTCCTAGTTTCTTTAGATTCACTTTGCTAGCCATCGCCCACTTATCGGTACGATCACCTGAGTGTCGGTTCGATCGCCTGAGTGTCGGTTCGATCGCCTGAGTGTCGGTTCGATCGCCTGACTATCGGTATGATCGCCTGAGTGTCGGTTCGATCGCCTGAGTGTCGGTTTGATCGACTGATTGTCGGTTTGATCGACTGATTGTCGGCTCAATCGCCTGATTGTCGGTATGATCGAATCAATGACGTGGCGATCGGCTAGCTCACTCTTTTAAGATACAAGGGGCGGGTT
>NZ_JAUBOV010000143.1:7916-8301 GCF_036700405.1 Microcoleus sp. T3_D1 | reverse complement strand
AACCAGCCACCGATGGCTAGGTAGGCGCAGGGGAATAGCAGGATGCCAGACCAGCCTACGAAGACGAAGCGATCGCGCTTGAGCCAGTCGTCGAGTACATCAAATATGCCTCTTTCGGTCTGGGCGCGTCCGACTGCGATTGTCATTACGCAAATCTCCAAATGGATATAATTACAACGGACGTTGTTCTAGTCACAACTTCCCACCTCATACCTCTGCTGTAGCATAAAATGAGTGGATTGTGAATATAATTTACGTTTCTTTACCGCTGATGATGATTATAAAGGGAAATCTTTACAATAGCAAGAGCGAATTTTAAGTTTTGAGTAAGTTGGTAGTTCTGACGGGCAAGGCAATAGATCAACTGGGTTTCGGAGCGATCGGG